>JACPUR010000005.1 GCA_016192135.1 Candidatus Tectomicrobia bacterium
ATCGGATTATTTCAAAATCCGAACCAGGAATCACTGGACAGTGCCATCGGCGAGGATCCACCTCCCGTTCAGATAGAGTTCGCCGGCCGAATGCCGGGGATGGGGTCGCGCGCCGCACATCCCGCGGATTTTCTCCGGATGAAAACGATTGTCCAGGCGCTCGGCGATCTCGAAGCCAATGCGCGCCGGGACCCCGCCGCGCGGCGCGGGGCCGGGAGGGCGGCCGCCCCATGCATGCGGAAGCCCCCTCCCTCCCGGATCAGGCCGGAGGCCTTTCCCCGCTTCGGCTGAAAACACACGGCCGGGGGAATCCATGGGCTTGTTGTTCTGCCCGAGGTCCTTTTTTGCTAATATTCACCCCCTCATCGATGCCGGTTCGACAAGCTCTTCTTGGCGCGGGGGCGCGCCGGCTGGTGCGCGGAGGAACTCGGCTGGCGGAGCAAGATCGCCGGGCCCGCCTGACGTTTGGAGGAATTCCCGAAAGGTATGCAATCCCCTGGGAGGAATTGAGATGAAGAAATATCTGAGTCCTTATCGCACGCGATGGATTCTATTGGCGTCAATTCTCGCTGGGGCGTTCCTGCCGACGGAGTCAGGATATGCACAAGGGGGGAACGATACTATCGTCGTCGCCCATGAGGCCGCGGTTCCCAACCTTGATCCCGCTCAGGCACTTGGGCTGCACTCCTTGCGGGTCATCCGTTTCATCTCCGAGGGTTTGGTGACGACGAAAAAGGACGAACCTGAAGTGTCGCCTCTCTTGGCGAAGTCGTGGGACATTTCTCCGAACGGCCTCGAATGGACGTTCCACCTCCAAGAAAACGTTCGGTTCCATGACGGGGAACCGCTGACCGCCGAGGCGGTGAAGTACAGCTACGAGCGCTTCATGGACCCCAAGCATCCCGAGTATAAGTGCGGCAAATGGACTTTCGTCGTGGGTTATGCGCGACCCATCAAGCGAATCGATGTCGTCAACGCTCATACGGTGAAGCTCGTCCTTCACTACAAACATGCCGGCTTCCTCGGCTATCTCTCCAATGTGAACTTCGGAATTGTCAGCCCCAAAGCGGCGAAACAATCGTGCAACGACTTTGGCTCCAAGCCCGTGGGGACGGGCACCTACAGGCTCGAGACTTGGCAGCGCGGGGTGAAACTCTCCCTGATTCGCAATGAGCACTACTGGGGCAAGAAGGGTGCTCCAAAACGGATCATCTTCCGGCCCGTGCCCGAGGAACAAACACGCGTCGCCGAACTTCTTTCGGGCGGTGTTGATGTGATCGTCCCGGTCTTCCCGGATTCCATCCCCCAAGTTGAGAAAAACAAGGATACCCGGATCATCAAGGTGCCCGGCCTCACAATCTGGTATGTGGCCTTGAACCTCGACAGGAAGATCTTCCAGAATCAAAAAGTCCGCCAAGCTCTCAATTATGCGATTGACCGGGAGGCCATCGTCCGCGATGTGCTCAAGAACACCGGTATCGTGGCCACTCAGGCGGTCCATCCCTCAAGCTGGGGGCACAACCCCAATGCGCGCAAGTACCCGTACGATCCTGAAAGAGCGAAAAAACTTCTGGCGGAAGCCGGTTTCCCAAATGGATTTTCTTTGAAGTTGTGGGCGCCGACGTCCGGCTCGGGCATGCAACTTCCGAAAGAGATGGCCCAGGTCATACAGGCTAACCTCGCTGCCATCGGCGTCCAAACAAAACTCGAAGTCTTCGAATGGGGAACCTACCTGGCAAAAGTGCGGGAGAAACAACGCTCTTTCGATATGGCGGCCATGTCCTGGTATCAGAAGGTGAGAGACCCGGATGTTACCCTTTATCCTCTTTTCTACTCGAAGAATGTCCCCTTCGTGAATCTGATGAAGTACAACAATCCGGAGGTCGACCGGCTTCTTGGTGAGGCCCGCGAGGTCTTCGACGAGGGGAAGCGCAAAGTCATTTACCAGAAAATCGTGGAGATCGTGAACGAGGAGGTTCCCTGGATTCCGATAGATCATCAGTACGAGGTGGTGGGCGTGCGCGCCAATGTGCACGGAGTATCCATGAATCCCAATGGGTGGCTCCTCTCGCTTGAAGACGCATATAAGAAATAAACCGAGCGAAACCGGCGGGCTACCGGCCGGCGCGGAAAAGGAAAAACCCGGAGGGTGATAACCTCGGCGAAACGTGGAGCTACGCCCGAAGGCGCGGGTCGAGTGCGTCCCGCAGGCCGTCGCCCACGAGGTTGAAAGCCAGGGCGACGCCGAATATCGCCAGCCCGGGCAAGGTGGCGACATGGGGTGCGACGGCCAGATAGTTCCGTCCGTCGGCCAGCATCGAGCCCCAATCCGCCGTTGGGGGCTGAGTTCCCAGGCCGAGGAAGCTCAGGCTTGCGGTGGCGATGATCTTGGCCCCGACATCGAGGCTCACCATGACGATGATGGGAGCGGTGATGTTCGGGAGGATGTGCCGGGAGAGAATGAGGCGGTGACTCGCGCCCAGTGCCTTGGCGGCTTCGACATATTCCTGCTCCCGGACGGAAAGAATCGCCCCGCGCGCGAGCCTCGCGTATTGGGGAATGCCCACGACGGCGATCGCAAGCATGGCGTTCCAGAGACCCGGGCCGAGCGCGCCCACGAGCGCGATGGCCAAGAGGATAAACGGGAAGGCCATCACGACATCCACCAGCCGCATCACAATGGCGTCGATACGTTGCGTTCCGTATCCCGCCACGAGCCCTAAGAAAACGCCAAAAATCATCGACAGAAACGCCGAGCAGAATCCCATCAGGAGCGAGATACGACCTCCCCATATCAGACGGCTCAGCATATCTCTTCCGAACCCGTCCGTCCCGAGTGGGTGCTCGGATAACGCGAATGGCGGCTTGAGCCGTTGGATCGTGTTGATCTTGTCAGGGTTCACGAGCGGGAGAAGGGGCACGGATAGCACGACGGCGGCGAGCGCGATCAACATGACGGCGAGCGATGCCGCCACCCAGTAGCGCGTGATCCATCGGACCAAGAGGCGGGCGCCCTCCGAAAAGAGAGGCGCTGAAGGAACCGACTCAATCCTCATATTGAATCCGCGGGTCGAGATAGACGTAAAGTACATCCACCGCGAGATTGACCATGACGAACACCACGGCGATGAGCAGCACTCCTCCCTGGATGACCGGAAAATCTCGTTGAAGGATCGCATCCAGCATCAGCGAACCAAGCCCCGGCCAAGAAAACACCTTCTCGGTGAGCACCGCCCCGCCGAGCAGATAGCCCAACTGAAGCCCGACAACCGTTACCACGGGGATCCAGGCGTTCCGCAGGGTGTGGCGGAGCAACACCGCATTGGGGCTGACCCCCTTCGCCTTCGCCGTCCGGATGAAATCTTGCCCGAACACCTCCAAGAGGCTCGACCGCGTGAACCGCGCGACGGTCCCCATGGAGACGGTCCCCATGGTCACCGCCGGAAGAACAAGATGTCGCAGGAGGTCCCAGGCTCCGCCTCCGGACGGGTCTTGCATCCCGCTCACGGGAAACCAAGACAAACGCAGCGAGAAGAAAAGGATAGCCATGAGCCCGAGCCAGAAAACCGGCATGCTCACGCCGAAGAGCGCAAGCGCCGTCACCAGCCGATCGAAGACGGAGTTGAGGTGCATCACCGCGAGAAGACCGGCGAGGATACCCACGACGGTGGAGAAAGCGAGACCTGAGACAGTCAGGATGAAGGTGGCCTTAAACCGTTCCCACACCAGCGGACCCACGGGCGCCTTCATCGCGAAGGATCGGCCGAGATCCCCCTGGACTACGCGAGCGAGCCAAAGAAAATACTGAACGTAGATCGGCCGATTCAAACCAAGCTCCTCGCGGAGCTGGGCGATGGACTCCGGTGTGGCCTCGGGGCCGAGCATGACCTGCGCCGGATCCCCCGGGGTCAAGTGAAGGATAAGAAACACCGTCAATGTCACGCCAAGCAGAACCGGCAGCATCTGCACCAGTCTCTTGACGATATAGCGCGTCACGACCCGCCCTCGATTCCGCTACCCGAGCGCCGCTCTCCAGGTTCATCGAACCATATGATATCAGGCGCAGCCCTGTGCTCCACGATAATTTCAGGCTCCCTCGGGCCGCGCAAGGAATCGGATTGAACTCCCGGTGCAGGACACCCAAGACCGGCGCGGAATCGACCTTCCGGTACCCTGGTCCACCGAATTTTGGATTCCAAATTTTGCCGTTCTGAGGGGATCGGGCCATTTGGCTCTACGATGGCCTCCGGAAGATTCCTGATGGCTGGACCCCGAAGGTTACCACACGCCTAACGATTCCAAGTCATTACATTCAGAAACGCCGGCCCATAAAATCGGTGGGCCAGCACACCGGTGCGGGCCGGGTCCGAGTCTAACGCTTGCCCTTGACGTATCCCCGCAGGGAAGCCGCCAACCCGTCGTCCTGGTTATTGTCGGACACGACGCTCACCGCCCCAACGGCTTCCCTCTCCTCCGCCCGTCTAGGCGGCGTACCACAGCACAGCGATGAAATGGCATGTGGTGCCCGCCATGACGAACAGGTGCCAGATCAGGTGGCTGTAGGGGATCCGCTGGGCGGCGAAAAACCCCACTCCCACCGTGTACGCGGCGCCGCCGGCGAATATCCAGAACAGACCCCACGGCGGCACGAGGATCCACAACGGCTTTACCGCGACGACGGCGAGCCAGCCCATCGCCAGGTAGAGGCCGGTTGAAGCCCCCACCGACCGCAGCTTGCCTGCGGCCTTCAAGGCGATGCCGGCAATGGCCAGGGCCCACACGAGCCCGAGCAGCGTCCAGCCCCAAACGCCGTGGAGCACACCGAGCATGAATGGGGTGTATGTACCCGCGATCAGGAGATAGATCGCGATCTGGTCGAGATCCTCGAACAGGCGTCTCGCACGGTTCTCGGGCAAAGCGTGGGAGAGCGTGGACGCCAGGTACAACAGCACCACCGCCGCCGCGAAGACGCTCGAGCCAAGAACTCCCGCCGCGCCGCCGCGCTGGATAGCGGCAAGAACGAGGACCGGGGCGGCCGCCACCGCCGCCAGGAAGCCGATGCCATGGCTGACACTGTTCGCGACCTCCCCGATCGGCAGCATATGTCCCGGCCGTGCAAGCGATTCGCCCACGGCTCGAATTCCCAGCCGATTTCGACGGGAGGATGGCCTAAACACTGACCGTCCCCGCGCCGGCGGCCCCCGGGGCCCGGGGCGCTTGGGGCCGGGAGGCGGCGCCGGGCCTGGGAGACCGCGGCCCCCGGGCCAAAAACCGCGCCTTCCCCAGGCCCTCAATCTCGGCCTCCAGGATGTCCCCGCCGATCGGCCCCTTGCGCCCCTCGTGGCAGGTGCCGGTGGCGATAACGTCCCTCGGGTCGAGCCGGGCGAAGCGGCTCAGCCAGGCCCCCTGGGCGGGGATCTTATGGGCCATGTCGCCGGTGCGACCGTCCTGGGCTGGGGCGCCATTCACCCAGGATCTCACCCGGAGCTTGTGGGGATCGGGAATCTCGTCCTTGGTGGTGATCCACAGCCCGCGGGGGCCGTGGCTGCCCTCCTGCCCCTTGGTGGGGGGGAGAACCGGGGAGGGGAGAGAAGGGAGCCTGCGCACGACGGTAAATTCTTGGCGGAGAGGGAGGGATTCGAACCCCCGGTGCGGTCGCCCGCACAACAGATTTCGAGTCTGCCGCCTTAAACCGGACTCGGCCACCTCTCCGGGAAAAACCTTTGGACGTTCAGGCATTCCGCGCGCCCTGGGCGGGATACCGCCTCTCCTGGAAGAAGTCCCGCAGGAGCCGGGCGCTCTCCCCGGCCAGCACCCCCGCCGTCACCGGGAAGCGGTGGTTCAGCCGGGGGTCCGAGGGAAGATCGTAGAGCGAGCCGCAGGCGCCCGCCTTGGGGTCCGCCGCGCCATAAACGAGCCGCCCGATCCGGGCGTTCACGAGGGCCCCGGCGCACATGGCGCAGGGCTCGAGCGTCACGTAGAGGACGGCGCCCTCGAGCCGCCAGCTCCCGGCCCGGCCGGCCGCCTCGCGCAGGGCGAGGAGCTCGGCGTGGGCGGTGGGGTCGGCGTCCGCCTCCCGGCGGTTCCAGCCCCGGCCGAGGACCTCCCCTTCCCGGACGACCACGGCCCCCACGGGCACGTCCCCCGCCTCCCGGGCCCGTTGCGCCAGCCCCAAGGCCTCGGCCATCCAGCGCCGGTCCTCCCGGGCCTGATCGGGCGCCTGCGGCTCCACCGTCCATCCTCCTACCGCCCAGGCCGGCGCGGAATCGCATGCGGGGCCTGAACCAGCCCCTAAAAAGACCACGAATCGGGTGCCGAGGCAATCCGGTCCCTGCCCTAGGCAACCTCCACCCCCAAATGCACGAAGGTGCGCGAAATTGCGGTAACGGCTCCTTCCCCGGCACGCCCTACATTGCCCCTTGGGGGCCGGGGCCGCCCGGATGGCCGGACGGGCACCATGCCGGGCGGGGGAGGGCGTCGCGGATAGTGGCGGATAAAGCATGGATAAAGGGCAAATTTTTTGTTTGCCGCGGATAGTGGCGAATATTGCGCCTTTAAAACACATGCACGCGCCGGAGGAGAGGACCCACGGCGGGCGGTGGGAGCGTCCGGGAGGGTTGCGGGTAATACGGATAGTTCCCTCTAATTGCCGCTAATACCGGAAATTTCCCCATAAAAAATCTTCCCCGCGCGTATTTCTCCCGCCTGGGCGCCTCCGGTTGCCGGGGGCGGGAAAACCTGCGAGTCTTGGGCGGTTTCCCGTGCCAGCCGGGGAAACCCGGCCCCAGAATCCCCCGAAGCTCCTGGCAGGAGGAGGCCCCGTCATGCTCTGGGAGGAGTTGAGCTGGCCCCAGCACAAGAAGATGGCCGAGGCGGGCGCCGCCGTGGTGCTGCCGGTCGCCTCCATCGAGCAGCACGGCCCCCACAACCCCGTGGTGGTGGACACCCTCCTCTGCACCAGCGTCTGCCGGAAGGCCGCCGAGGGGCTGGAACGGGTGGTCCTCACCCCCACGATGTGGGCCGGGATGTCCCTCCACCACGCGGACTACCCCGGCACTCTCACCCTCAGCTTGGAAACCTATCTGGCCGTGATCCAGGAGCTCATCCGCTCCATCCACCGCTCGGGCTATAAAAAAGTGCTCGTCGTGAACGGCCACGGGGGGAACATCAACCCCGTTCAGTCCGCCCTGGTCCCGGTCCGCTACGAACTGGGCATCGAGATGTGGTTCGTGACCTACTACCAGCTCGGGGACCAGGCCGCCGCCCAGTACCGCAAGAGCGAGATCGGGGGCATGGGCCACAGCTGCGAGTTCGAGACCTCGATCATGCTCCACCTCCGGCCCGACCTGGTGAACATGAAGGAGGCCGTCAAGAACCCGAACGTGCCCAAGCACCCCCTCATGGTCCGCGACATGCATCACGGGGGGAAGCTCCACCGGCCCTCGGACTTCAACCGCAACCGCGCCCCCTCGGGCGTCTCGGGGGACCCCACCGTGGCGGACGCGGCGAACGGGGAGAGGTTCTTCGAGGCGTGCGCGGCGCGCCTGCGCGAGATCATCCAGGCCCTGGCCGCCGCTTAGGAACGACATGGCGCGCATCGCCGGCGAGTCCCCCCGGACCGCCCGCTACTTCAAGCTGAGCCCCGTGGGGGTGGACGACCCGGTCATCCTCTGCGCCGAGATCTCGGGCGAGGGCTCCTGGGTCTTCCTCGTCCCCGGGCTGGGCGACACCGTTTGGGCCTGGCGAAAGATCGTGCCCTGGCTCGAGACGGCCCACCACGTGGCCGCCGTCGAGCCCCGCGGCCACGGCCGCTCCGCCAGCCCGGCCGGACCCTACTCCGTGGAGGCGATGGCGGGGGACCTCGCGCGGCTGGCCGAGGCGCTGGGGGCGAAGCGTCCCGTCCTCATCGGCCAGGGGCTGGGCGGCCGTGCGGCGCTCCTGCTGGCGCTGGAGCGCCCCGAGCTCGCGGGCGCCCTCGTCCTCATCGGGACCGATCCGGCTCCGCCCGAGGGGGGCCAGCGCGAGGCCCTCCTCGCGCAGCGGGCCCCGGCCGCCGGAGGGAATCTCCAGGCGGCCTACAAGGCCCGCAAGGCGGCGGGCGCCCTGCCCAGGGGCATGACCCCCAAGGAGCGGGCCGAGCACCACCGCCTCTTCCTGCGGAACGCCCCCCGGGGCTACGCCGCCTCGCTGGAGGCGGCGCTGGGGGGGCCGGACCTCACCCCGCGCCTCGCGGAGCTGCGCTGCCCCATCCTGGCCGTCGCGGGGGAGAAGGACGCCGGGGGGGCGGACGCCGCGAGGCGGCTGGCCGGGGCCGCCCCCGGCGGGGAGGCGGTCGTGGTGGAGGGCGCGGGAGCCTTCGTCCAGCTCGACCGGCCCGAGTCCCTCCTGGCCCTGCTGGAGGAGTTCTTCCGGAAGCACTCGGTCGCGCGCCGCGAGCCGGGATCTTCTTAAGCCGTTCTTCCTGAGGAGGCCGCGCCGTGGCACGCCTGATCGACCTCACCGCCCCCCTGGGCCATCCGGACCTCTGCCTGGTCCCCACTTTCCCGCCCGTGGAGTTCTGGCGCTTCCACGAGCACCCGACCCACGGCCGGCAGAACAGCGCCGTGAAGATGGCCATCCACCAGGGCACCCACCTCGACGCGCCCAACCATTTCTACGCGGACGGCGCCACCATCGACGAGATGCCCCTCGAAACCTTCTGCGGCCGCGCGGTCAAGCTCGACGTCCGGGCCACGACGAAGCCCGAGAGCCCCATCACCCGGGAGCACATCGAGCGCTCCCCCGGTTTCGACGCGAAGCGCCTCGAGGGCGCCATCGCCGTGAGCTGGAGCGGGTGGTCCAAGCGGGCCATCTTCACCCCGGACTACTTCCCCCGGAACCCCTACCTCGACCAGGAGGCCTGCGAATTCCTCTGCGCGTGCGGCATGAAGGCGCTCTGCATGGACCACCCCATCGACCCCGGCATGCGGCCCGGCGGCACCGCCCAGAAGGGGGACTCCCCCGGCCACCGGACGGTGCTGGGGCGGGGCATCCCGCTCATCGAGCACGTCGTCAACCTGGACAGCTTCCTGGAGAGGGAGTTCGAGATGTTCGCCTTCCCCCTCAAGCTCCACCGCATCGAGGGCGCCCCCGCCCGGGTGGTGGCCCGGGTGGGGTGATTCCATCCGGCGGAGAGGGGCCCGGCTGCCTCTCCCGCGCCGGGCGGCGCCCCGCCGATCCGGCCGGAAAACCCGCCTGGCGTCTCGAAAACCGGCCAGGAACCCCCGCCGTCTAATGAGCAAGGAAAAAACGGGGTATAATCCCCGCTCCCGGGAGGGGGCGCCGCCCTCTCCCCAGGAAAATGAGACCCATGCGACGCACCTTTTGGCTGATCTTGGCGGCTCTGCTCCTCGCGGGGGCGGCCTCCATCCCCCTCCTGGGCGCCCGCGGGGCCAGCGGCCCGGGCTTCCGCGTCGCGACGGTGGAGCGGGGCACCCTCACCGCCGCCGTCTCCGCCACCGGTACCCTGAACGCCGTCACGAGCGTCCTCGTGGGCTCCCAGGTTTCGGGCCGCATCGCGGAGCTGGCCGCCGACTTCAACACCCCGGTTCGCAAGGACCAGGTCATCGCCCGCATCGCCCCTGAGATATTCGAGGCCAAGGTGAACCAAGCCGCCGCCGAGCTCGAGGCGGCCAAGGCGTCCATCCTCAATCAGCGGGCTGCCCTCGAGCGCGCGCATGCCGACGTCCAGAACGCCAGGGCCGCGGCCGCGGCCGCGGCCGCCCAGACGGTCAAGTCGCGGGTCGGCCTCCTCGACGCGAAGCGCAACCTCGACCGCCGCAAGCGCCTCTTCGAGGAAAAGCTCATCCCCCAGAGCGAGCTCGACTCGGCCGAGGCCGCTCACGACACGGCCGCCGCCCAACTCACGGCCACCCAGGCCCAGGAGGAGGCCCAACAGAGCGGGATCAAGGCCGCTCAGGCCCAGTTCCGGGCAATCGAGGCCCAGCTCCAGAACGCCCAGGCGGGCTTGAAGCAGAAAGAGGCGGCCCTGAGCCAAGCCAAGGTGGATATGGAGAACACCATCATCCGGGCGCCGGTGGACGGGGTGGTCGTCTCGCGCAACGTGGACGTGGGCCAGACGGTGGCGGCCAGCCTCCAGGCCCCGACCCTCTTCACCATCGCCCAGGACCTCACCCGGATGCAGGTGAACACGAACGTGGACGAGGCCGACATTAGCCGCATCCGCTCCGGCATGCCCGCCACCTTCACGGTGGACGCCTTCCCGGGCCAGAGCTTCAAGGGGGAGGTGGTGCAGATCCGCAAGGCGCCCCAGGTCGTCCAGAACGTGGTGACCTACGACGTCGTCGTCTCGGCCCCGAACCCCACGCTCCGGCTCCTGCCCGGGATGACGGCCAACGTGCAGCTCGTGGTGGAGCACAAGGAGAACATCCTCAAGATCCCGAACGCCGCCCTGCGCTTCAACCCGGACGGCGCGGCGGCTCCCGCCTCCGGGAACGGGGGCCGCCCCGAGGGCGGCGCCCCCCGGGGAGCTCAGGCGGGCGGCGGGCGCCAGATCCAGGAGCGTCTCGCGAAGGAGCTCGGCCTGGACGCCGGGCAGCGGGCGAAGGTCGAGACCATCTACCAGGGGCAGCGGCAGGAGTTCATGAAGCTGCGCGCCGAGAACCTGACCGAGCGCGCGAGAGAGACCCGCATCCAGGAGCTCCGCCAGGCCGTCCAGGCCAAGGTCGCGGCCCTGCTCACCCCGGCCCAGCGCGAGCGGTATGAGCAGCTCTTCGGCGGGGGGAGCTCCCGGAGCCGGGTGTGGGTGCGGGGGCAGAACGGACACCCCGAGGCGCTCGTCCTCCGGATCGGGAGCACCGACGGCAGCCACACCGAGATCCTCTCGGGAAGCCTCCAAGAGGGCCAGGAGGTCATCGTGGGCAAGGCTTCCTCCGGCCCCTCCGGGGCTCCGGGCGGGGGCCGCGGGCTGCGGCTGGGGTTCTAGGCATGGCCTCCCTCGTCGAGACGCTCCACCTGGCCAAGGACTACTTGCTCGGGGACCACACGATCCACGCGCTCAGGGACGTCTCCATCCGCTTCGAGACGGGCGAGTTCGCCGCCGTGATGGGCCCCTCGGGCTCGGGTAAGTCCACCTTCATGAATCTCCTGGGCTGCCTGGACGCCCCCACGGCGGGCCACTACCTCCTGGACGGGCGGGACGTCTCCGGCCTGAGCGCGGACGACCTCGCGAGCGTGCGGAACGTGAAGCTCGGCTTCGTGTTCCAGAGCTTCAACCTCCTCCCCCGCACGAGCGCGCTCGAGAACGTGGCGCTTCCCCTCATCTACGCCGGGGCGGGCCGCAAGGAGCGGCTCCGGAAGGCCTGGGAGAAGCTCGAGGCGGTCAACCTGGCGGACCGGGCCGGCCATCATCCTTCCCAGCTCTCGGGCGGGCAGCAGCAGCGCGTGGCCATCGCACGGGCCCTGGTGAACGACCCCGTGCTCCTCCTGGCGGACGAGCCGACCGGGAACCTCGACTCGCGCACGAGCGTGGAGATCATGGCGCTCTTCCAGGAGCTGAACGCGCTCGGGCTGACCATCGTGGTGGTGACGCACGAGCCCGACATCGCGCAGTTCGCGAAGCGCGTCGTCACCTTCCGGGACGGGCGCGTCCTCCGCGACGAGGCCGTGGCGGAGCCCCGGCGGGCGGCCGAATTGCTGGCCGGCATGCCGGCCGAGGAGGTGGAGGCGTGAACCTCGCGGCCACCCTGCCCATCGCCTTCCGCGCGCTACTGGTGAACAAGCTGCGCAGCATCCTCACCATGCTCGGCGTCATCATCGGGGTCGGCGCGGTCATCGCCATGGTCTCGGTGGGCGCGGGGGCGCAGGCGCGCGTGAGCGAGCAGATCCAGAGCCTGGGCTCCAACCTCATCGTCATCCTCTCGGGCTCGCGGACCTCGGGAGGGGTGCGGCTCGGGGCGGGCAGCCGCTCCACCCTGACGGAGGGCGACGCCCAGGCCATCCAGCGGGAGATCCCTTCCGTCCAGGCGGCCGCGCCCGCGGTGCGGGGCGGGGCGCAGGTGGTCTTCGGAAACCTCAACTGGTCCACCGCGGTGCACGGGGTGACGCCGGAGTATTTCACGGCGCGCGACTGGGAGATCGTCTCGGGCCGGCCCCTGAGTCCGCAGGACATCGCGGGCTCGGCCAAGGCGGCCGTGCTCGGCCAGACGGTGGTGCAGAACCTCTTCGGCGGGAGCGACCCGCTGGGCCAGATCGTCCGCATCAAGAAGGTGCCCTTCACGGTGGTCGGGGTGCTCGGCCGCAAGGGCCAGACCGGATGGGGGCAGGACCAGGACGACACCATCCTCGTCCCCATCTCGGCCGCGAAGACGAAGGTGCTCGGGGTCAACCCGGCGAACGCGAAGTCCGTCGGGTCCATCTCGGTCAAGGTCAGGGAGGCCGGATTGATGAAGGAGGCCGAGAGCCAGATAAGCGCCCTCCTCCGGCAGCGCCACGGCCTCCAGCGGAGCCAGGAGGACGACTTCACCCTCCGCAACCTCTCGGACGTGCTCCAGGCGCGGGAGGAGTCCTCCCAGGTGATGACTTTCCTCCTGGCGGCCATCGCCTCGGTCTCGCTGCTGGTGGGCGGGATCGGCATCATGAACATCATGCTCGTCTCGGTGACGGAGCGGACGCGGGAGATCGGCCTGCGCATGGCGGTGGGCGCCAAGAGGCGCGACATCCTCTCCCAGTTCCTGGTCGAGGCCCTCGCCCTCTCGCTCGCGGGGGGGCTGATCGGGGTGCTGCTCGGCCTGGGCGGCTCGGGGGCTATCGCCTACTTCGCGGGCTGGCCCGTGCTCATCCTGCCGGACTCGGTCCTCCTCGCCTTCGGCTTCGCGGGAGGGGTGGGCATCTTCTTCGGGTTCTATCCGGCCCGGAAGGCGGCCCGCCTCAACCCCATCGACGCCCTGCGGTACGAGTAGCGCGCAAAGAAAACTTGTTTTCAGCGTTGTTGTCATTCCGAGCCCTGCGCTTGCGCTCAGGGTAAACTCCGCGAGGAATCTGCTTCTTATTTTGAAAAGCGGATTCCTCGGTCGCTTCTCTCCCTCGGAATGACAAGACAACATCCGATCCAATGAAAGGGCTGCTACCAGGCGGGTCCGACAGATGCCCGCTCACATAAAAAAAGCACCGAAGGAAATCTTTTCCCCCGGTGCTTTTTCAGCGGACCGCTGCTGTTACTTCTTCGCCCCGGCCAGCATCTTCTTGCGGTACTGCACCGCCTGGAGCACGTCCTGCCAGACGAGCCGCCCCAGCGGGCCGGAGCTGTAGACGGCGATGTTCACCTTGCCGTCCGGCGAGAGGAGGAAGTTGGTGGTGTGGAGATAGGACCGGGGCCGGTTCGGCGGGTCCGGCTGGTAGAAGGCGCCGGTCGTCTCCGAGACCTTCGCCGGATCGAGGCTGTGCCCGATGGGGAAGTTCACCTCGCTGTGGGCGATGGTCTTGCGGACCTCGTCCTCGGGGTCCGTGGAGCCGGCCACCACCTTGATGCCCTCGGCTGCGAGCTTTTCTCCCGCCCGGGAGAATGCGGCGAGCTGCACCAGTCAGTAGGGTCACCAGTGGCTGCGGTAGAGGAGGACGACCCCCCAGGAGCCGGCCAAGCCGTCCGGGAGGGAGATCTTCCCACCGCCCACCTTCGGGAACTCGAGGTGCGGGAACATGTCCCCCGTGTCGAGGAACTTGGCGTTCGACTTCATTCCGATCTCCCGCGGATTGAGGAAGGGAGCACCCCTACTTCGGCTGGGGGGCCATCTTCTTGTAGAACTGGACGAGGCCCAGCACGTCCTGCCAGACGAGCCGCCCGATGGGGCCCGTGCTGTAGACGCCCACGGCGATGGTGCCGTCGGGCTTCAAGACGTAGCCCGTGCTGTGG
>JACPUR010000006.1 GCA_016192135.1 Candidatus Tectomicrobia bacterium
GACCCGGGCGGTCACGGTGTCCCCGTCCAGGGCGCCCCGGGTGCGGGCCCGGCCGATCAGGATGTCGGGCTCGCGCCGGCCCTCCTCCGCCCCCTCCGGGATGACGAAGCCGATGCCCGAGCGGTGGCCCCGGAAGGCGCCTCGCACCAGGGAGAGGCTCGCGGGCAGGGCGAAGCGGGCCCGCACCCGCACGAGCTTCCCCTCGTCGGAGAGGGCCCGCATGCGCTTGCGGAGCGCCGGGCGGTGGTCCGCCGGAACCTTGAGGAGGCGGATCACCTCCCGCACCGCCATGGCGCGCCCCTCGCGCCCGAGGAGCGAGAGGAGCTCCTGGTCGGTGGGCGGGGTGAAGCGGCGGGCGCTCACCGGGCCTCGCGGCGAACCTGGAGGGCGCTCATCCCCCCGCCTCGGAGACGTGGACCTGGTGCAGGCCAAGGATTTCCTTGTTCCCGAGGCGGACGCAGGTGAGCTTGTTGCCGTAGGCGGCCCCGGTGTCGATGCCGAGGAGGCGCGGCAGGCGGTCCAGGATCTCGGGCATCGGGGTGTGGCCGAAGACCACGGGGCGGCCGAAGTCGTGCTCGGCCTCGAAGAACTCGTGGCGGAGCCAGAGCATGTCGAAGGGGTTCTGGTCCTCGAGCGGCACCCCGGGCCTGAGCCCCGCGTGGACGAAGAGGAAGCCCCCCGCCTCGTGGCAGTACTTCAGGTCCTGGTAGAACTGCTGGTGCAGCGGGGGCAGGCGCAGGGGGCGGTGGCGCGGGTCGAGCCCGTAGCTCTCCAGGGTGGGGAGGCCGCCGTTCATCATGAACACGTTGGGCTCGTAGCGGCCCTGCTGGCGGAGGAAGTCGAGGAACATGTCCTCGTGGTTCCCCCGGAGGCAGACGGTCTTGGGATGGCGGAGCTTGAACTCGAGGACGCGGTCCACCACCCCCTTGGGGTCGGGGCCGCGGTCGATGAAGTCCCCGATGAAGACGATCTCGTCCTCGGGCTGGAAGGGCACGCGCCGGATGAGCTCCTCCAGCATGGCCCGCTGGCCGTGGATGTCGCCGATGGCATAGAGGTTGGGCATCAAGAATCCACATTAGCCGGGAAAAGAGAACAGGCAAAAATTTCTCATCCAAACGGATCTTGTGAATCTGCCTAATGACGCATCGAACACAGGTCCAGTTCTAACAATCCCGTGAACATTACCAACTCGGGGGCTTTCGTATGCTTGTTCCCGCGACAGGATCATCAAACAAAGCTCTCCGGAAATGAGTCAGTCTCAAATGCCTATGGTTTGTGGCAACTGATTTTAAGGCGGGAGACACGCCAAACTTGTTCGGGCTGGCGATGATTATGCGTTTCTTTCTCTCCTGGGCAGCCAACCGAATGGGTTCAGCCAGATCGGTATCATTAGAAATCACAATAGCTGCATCAAAAAGATTCTTCCAAGCATCGTTCACAAGATGACATGCTAAATTCACATCCGAGCCTTTTTCCTCCATCTTTAAGATCTCGACTTTGATTGCGCTTCTGACTGGATAAGAAATTCTTCGGGACCTCGCCCCAGTCGGATACCCCCCTACCGGAAGAATTTCGGGTCGTATTCCATCTATAGGATGCAAGCCAGACGGTAATATTACAGGAACTGGCGGAGAATTGATGGTTCTGTTAGCGGCTGGAAGGTTAATCACAGGGCGCCAGACATTTGATGCTAGAAAATTGCCAAAGTAGATTTCCAGTTCTGGAATAGTTGCCAAAGCATCAAGGTAAACTTGTTGTCGCTTGGGTTGGCCAGGGTCTTCGATACCCGAGACGCGAGCCGTATAATACTTAATCCTTTCGAGAACGTGATTTAAGGGAAGCAACTGCGTTACCAAACTTTTTAAATTCAACCATTTACATCTGCAATTCCGGACAGCGTAATAAAGATTGAAACCATCAATGTATGCATATGTCCGCAATCGATCGTCCTCTAACGAGCAAGAGCCACCCCGAAAGGTGGCTCCTGAGCCTACAGCACGCTGCAGGCGGGTATCTATATTAATTATAGGTCATGAACGAAATCCGTCAAGTAACCCCCGCATATGGGAGCCGTAAAGGGAACCGATGCATCTATTTGTTTTATAATGTCTTATGCCCATTGGGCGCAAATGAAAAAATACATAAAATTCAACCCCGGGGAAGCTGCCGATTCTCGATATTTCAGGGGAAATTCCCGGGTAAGAAATTTCCCCCTCAGTGCACCTCCCCCCAGTTGGCCCCGGTGCTCATCTCGACGGCCAGGGGGACCGAGAGCTTCTCGGCCCCCTCCATCTCCTCGCGCACGAGGTGGGAAAGGGCCTTCTCCTCCTTGGGGGGGAACTCGAAGAGGAGCTCATCGTGCACCTGGAGGAGGAGCCGGGCCGCGAGCTTCTCCTTCTTGAGCCGGGCCGCGATGCGGATCATGGCGCGCTTGATGATGTCGGCGGCCGAGCCCTGGATGACGCTGTTCACGGCGGTGCGCTCGGCGGCGGCGCGCATGTTGCGGTTGCGGCTCTTGAGGTCGGGGATGTAGCGGCGCCGGCCCAGCAGGGTGGAGACGTAGCCGCGCTCCGCCCCTTCCTTGATCGTCTTCTCGACGAAGGCGGGCACCCGGGCGAAGCGCTTGAAGTAGGCCTCGATGAAGGCCTTGGCCTCGCCCTGCGGGATGCCCAGCGTCTGGGAGAGGCCGAAGGCGCCCTGGCCGTACACGATCCCGAAGTTCACCGCCTTGGCCACCCGGCGCATCTCGGGGGCGACCTCTTTGGGCTTCACCCCGTAGACGGCGGCGGCGGTGGTGGCGTGGATGTCCTCCCCGCGCTCGAAGGCCTGGACGAGGCCCGGGTCCCCGGTGAAGTGGGCGAGGACGCGCAGCTCGATCTGGCCGTAGTCGGCCGAGAGGAGCCGCCAGCCCGCCTCGGGCAGGAAGGCGCGGCGGATCTCGCGCCCCAGGTCGGTGCGGATGGGGATGTTCTGGAGGTTGGGGTTCGAGCTGCTCAGCCGCCCGGTGGCGGCGACGGTCTGGTTGAAGTCGGTGTGGATGCGTCCCGTCCTGGGGTGGACGAGGCCCGGGAGGGTGTCCACATAGGTGTTCTTGAGCTTGGCGAGCTGGCGGTAGTTTAGGATCTCCTGGGGGAGCGGGTGCTGGGCGGCGAGCCTCTCCAGGGTGTCGATGTCGGTCGAGGCGCCCGTCTTCGTCTTCTTGAGGATGGGGAGGCCCAGCTTGCCGAAGAGGATCTCGCGGAGCTGGGGGGTGGACTGGATGTTGAACTCCCCGCCCGCCAGCTCGTGGATGTGCGCCCGCATGGCCTCGAGCCTGGCGTCGAGCTCCTTGCCCATCCCGCGCAGCACCTCGGCGTCGAGGCGGATGCCGGTGCGCTCCATCTCCAGCAGCACCCGGAGGAGGGGCATCTCAAGGCCGTGGAACAGATCGTCCAGGCCCTCCTGCCCGAGCTTCTCCTTCATGATACGGGCGAGGCGCAGGGTGAAATCCGCGTCCTGGCAGGAGTAGGCGGCGGCCAGATCGACCGGCACGGAAGAGAAGCCGATCTGCTTCGCGCCCTTCCCGCAGAGCTCCTCGTACTTGATGGTGGTCTCGCCCAGGAACTCCAGCGCCAGGTGGTCGAAGCCGTGGCTCGTGCGGTCGGAATGCAGGAGATAGGAGGCCACCATGGTGTCGAAGAGCGGCCCCTCGATCTCCACCCCCGCCCGGGCGAGGACGGCCATGTCGTACTTGATGTTCTGGCCCACCTTCTCGGCCTTGGGATCGGCGAGGAGGGGCCGGAGCCGCTCCAGGACCTCCTTCAGCGGGGGCTGGGGCCCGGCGTCCATGCGGTCGTGGCCGACGGGGATGTAGCGGGCCTTGCCGGGGGCGGGCGAGAGGCTGATGCCCACGATCCCGGCCTGCATGGGGTCGAGGGAGGTGGTTTCGAGATCCAAGGCGAAGCAGCCCGCCCGCTTCAGCTCCTTGACGAGGGCGGCCAGCTCCTTGAGATCGCGGAGGTCGCAGTGGTCCACGTCCGCGCGCGGGGCGGGGGCGGCGGGCGCCTCCGTCTCTTCTTCCTCCGCCGGGGGGGCGTAGCCCGGGAGCTGCTCGACCAGGCTCTTGAACTCGAGCTCCTCGACGAAGAGCCGCCTCGCCGCCTCGAAGTCGGCGTGGCCCAGGCGGTAGCGGTCGAGATTCGCGTCCACCTCCAGGTCGCACCGGATGGTGCAGAGCTCGCGCGAGAGGCGGGCCAGCTCGGCGTGCTCCTGGATGAGCTCGCGCACCTTGGGGCGGGCGATCTTCTCCGCCGAGGCGATGACCTGCTCCAGGCTCCCGAACTCCTGGATGAGGGCCACGGCCGTCTTCTCCCCCACGCCGGGGACGCCGGGGACGTTGTCGGAGGTGTCCCCCATGAGGGCCTGGATGTCCACGAACCGCGCGGGGGGGACGCCCCACTTCTTCTCGATCTCGGCGGGCCCGCACTCCTCGTCCCGCATCGGGTCCCAGATGCGCACCCGGTCCGAGACGAGCTGGGAGAAATCCTTGTCCCCGGTGACGAGCATGACGTCGAAGCCCTTGGCGAGGGCGCGCCGGGCGAGGGAGCCTATGAGATCGTCCGCCTCGGCCCCGGGCCGGATCAGCACCGGGATGCGCAGCGCCTCGACCGCCCGCTGCATGAGCGGGATCTGCTCGACCATGTCCTCGGGCGGGGCGTCCCGGTTCGACTTGTAGGCGGGGTAGAGCTCGTGCCGGAAGGTGGGCTCGGGGCGGTCGAAGGCCACGGCGATGTACTCGGGCGCCTTCTCGCGGATCACCTTGAGGAGCATCCGGGCGAAGGCGTAGACCGCCCCCGTGGGGCGGCCCTTTGAGTTCGAGAGCCGCTGGCGCATCATCCCGTAATAGGCCCGGAACATGTAGCCCGAGCCGTCCAGGAGGAATATCCGCTTGTTCCGGGCCGTCATGGCGCTCCGTCCCCCTCGCGGGGAAAAAAACCTTCGCCTCCACCCTCGCACGGGCGGGCCGCCATCCGCAACGGGGCCGCGCCGGGGAGGGAGGGTGCACAATTCTTTTGCGGCCTCCCGGGGAATCCGCTATCATCCCGCTTTACATGGGTTTAAGGCCCCCGGCGCCCCGCGCCTGGGCGGCCATGGGGAGAAACATGGCGGCTGACCCGAAGTCGCGCCCCGATCTGCTGGGCTTCCTCCAGGAGCAGATCCAGCGGCGGGAGTCGTTCCGGCTGGAGATCGACCGCAGCATCGAGGTCCTCCGGGAGGCCGAGAAGGAGCTCCGGCGCATCCTCCCCGGCGCGGAGGCGCCCGCCGAGGCTCAGGACGATCTCCCTTACCGCATCCAGCCCCATGAGGCCCCCCCGTCCCCCCGGGAACCCCTCCCGAGGCCGGCGCCCCAGGCCCGGTGGGAGGAGCCCGCGGGAGGGCTGGCCTCCCCGCTCGAGCGGCCTCTCCCCTCGTTCCAGGCCCCGCCCCTGGCGCCTCCCACCGAGCGGGAGCCCATCCCCCAGCCGCTGGACCTGCCCCGGCCGGGGGACGCCCCGAGGCGCGCCTTGGCGCGGGGGGTGGACGAGGCGCTCCAGGAGGAGCAGATGCTCCTCCTCGGGATGAACGACGTCACCTCCTCTCGCCGGCGGGCCGAGGCGCCGCCCCGGGCGGGCGGGCCGGCCCACCCGCCCGTCTTCCACTCGGAGGAGGAGGCGCCGCCCCCCGGCCCGGCCCGCGCGCCCCATCGTAGGGAGGAGGCCCCGCGCCCCCAGGCGCCCGGGCCCCAGGCCCCGGCCGGCCCCTCGGTCCAGAAGCTGATGGACTACATCCGCCTCGGGGGGGCGGTGCGCTGCCTCGACCCCTGGAACCGCACGTGCGCCGCCTTCGTCTTCCGCTCGAACGGCTCGGCCATCTTCGCCACGGACGTCTTCGTGAACTACCTGCGCGCCGTGTTCGCGCGCCTGAAGCCCGAGCGCACGGGCGAGCCAGAGTCGGGCCTGCTGCGGGAGGCGGTGCCGCAGATGCGCTTCCTCGCCTCGCTGGTCGAGGCGCTCCAGAGCCAGCGCCTGCTCCCGGTGCGCTCGGTGAAGGGCCTCCAACTCGCGGGGGGGCAGAAGCTCCCGCCGGGCTTCGAGTTCGAGGCCTCGACGCGGGACATGATGAACCCCGCGCTTCTCGAGCGGCTCCAGGCGGTGCTCCGGAAGCCTCCGGCGGGATTCTTCTTGCCCGGCGGGCCTTATTCCGAGGTGCGGGGCTACCTGGCCGGCTACCAGGCCTTCTGCCGGACGCACGGGGAGGAGAGCCGGGCGGCCGCCATGCTGATCCAGATCGGGCTCGAGGAGGCGGGGGAAACCTCAACGCCGGCGGGGATAATCCCGGCTGGCATCCCCCCTTCGCCCGAGGACACCCGCGCCTTCATGGAGGAGGCCGAGGCCCTCCAGGACCTCAACACCTTCGACTTCTCGCCCGAGGACCAGAAGTCGATTTTGGCCCAGCGGGAGGACGCTTTTTCGATGTCCGCCTTCCGGAGGCCCGGCCCCGGCCCGGAGGAGAGCTCCCCCCCCGTCCCCGGCCCCGCCGCCCCCGAAAATGCCCGGAAAGACGAGGAAATCCGCAACTTCTTGAAGGGCCTCGGCATCGAGTGGAAGGGCTGACCCGGCCCTCCGGAGGCCCCCAAAAATGCTCATTTTCCACCCGAAATCCCCCGATTCGCCCCCAAAATCCCCCAAAAACCCCCTAAAATCCGCCCTTTTTCGCCCAAAAACCCCCGAATCTCCGCTCCAAATACTTGACCCCCTCAACCACCGATCCCGCATTTCCGGGGCGAATTTCGTTCCGGCCGATACTTGACAAGCTCAAGGAACGGGCAGATATTTGAACCAGTCAACTTTTGGCCGCCCCCCCCTGGCATCCAGGGCCGGGCGGCCCCCCCCCTGCCCTCCGAAGCCTTAGCGGAGGAGGGCGGCCCCCAAGAGCGAGACACCCAGGAGCCCCCCCATGACACGCCCCGAGGCCCCCTCCTCGACCGCCCCTTCCCCCTCTTGCTGCGCCCCCGGCGAGGCCCCCCCGGCGAAAGAGGCCGGGCCCCGCTCGCCCTCTTTCACGGCCCCCGCCCCCGAGGCGATCAAGGCCCCCGCCCCCGCCGCCCACACCCAGGCCGCCCAGGGCGCCTCCTGCCGCGGGCCCTCCGCCGAAAGCTGCCGCGCCCCCCAACCCTCCGAAGCACCCTCCGGTGCACCCTCCGAAGCCTCGGCGAAGGAGGGAGTCTTGGCGGAGGAGAGAGCCCCGGCGAAGGAGGCCGGGCCCCGCTCGCCCTCTTTCACGGCCCCCGCCCCCGAGGCGATCAAGGCCGCCGTCCGCGCCGCCTACACCCAGGTCGCCCAGGGCGCCTCCTGCCGCGGCCCGGCCGCACCTCCCGCGGATCGTGATTCTCCCAGTGGAGGGTTGTCCCTCCGTCCCTCCTGCCGCGGATCGGATGAGCCTCTCATGGGCACGGGTGCAAGCAACATCGCCCGCATCGGCTACGACCCCGCCCGCGCCGCCGCCCTCCCCGCCCCCGTCCTCGCCGCCAGCGCCGGCTGCGGCAACCCCCTCGCCCGCGCCCGCCCCCGGCCCGGCGAGACCGTCCTCGACCTCGGCTCCGGCGGCGGGCTCGACTGCTTCCTCGCCGCCGGGGAGGTGGGGCCCACCGGCCGCGTCATCGGCCTCGACATGACCGGCGCCATGCTCGAGAAGGCCGAGGCCGCCCGCCGCGCCCTCGGCCTCGCCCACGTCGAGTTCCGCCGGGGCGAGATGGAAGCCATGCCCCTCGCGAGCGCGGCCGTCGACATCATCATCAGCAACTGCGCCGTCAACCTCTCCCCCGACAAGGCCGCCGTCTTCCGCGAGGCCTTCCGCGTCCTCAGGCCCGGCGGCCGCCTCGCCCTCTCCGACGTCCTCCGCACCGGCGAGGGAGGCGGGGGCTCCATGGAGGAATGGTGCGCCTGCATCGCCGGCGCCCTCACCCCCGGGGAGTTCCTCGAAGGCCTCCGCGCCGCCGGCTTCGAGCAGGCCCAAATCGCCGAGAGAAAACCCTATATCGCGGAAGGCCACGAGAGCATGGTCATCACCGCCGAGAAGCCGGGGTAGGGAGGAACCGGCACCCTCTCCTGGGGGAGGGGGTGAGGGGGGATTGTGGCAGGATTCAAAGAATCAATGGGACGGCCCGTGCGCACCCCGGCGGCAGTGAGGTGCGACTCGATCATGATCAACCTCAGAATCGCGTGTGGGTCGATCTCTTGAAATTCGGCCGACAACTCTAGAGCCACTCGGCTGTACTCCTCGAGAATCCCGGGGCTTGTGGCAATCTCGAGCCGGCCCTGCCGCCAGGCGTCCAGAATCTCGTAGGGGTAGCCGGCGAAAAAGATCCCGGAGATGAGGACGTTCGTGTCGAGAACGATCCTCACTTCCGGGCACGGACCCGCGATACAGCGGCAGCAACGTCACGCTTGCGCAACCCCGACCGCCGCGCCTGCGTTCTCGCCTGGGCAATCAGGCGATCGAAGTCTCCCATGGACGGCGGCGAAATCACCTTCAGGATAACGACGTCTCCTTCGCCCACGACGACGAACTGGACCCCTGGCACAAGGCGAAGCTTCTCGCGTACTTCCTCTGGGATAACGACCTGCCCCTTCGAAGAGAGCCGTGTGGTGGCCAACGATGCCATCGCAACCTCCTGGCGGATGTCTTACCGGTAAGATTATAGCCTGGCGGCGCCGGTCTCGCAATGGCCTTTGTTCCACCGCCCCCTCTCGGGGCCGGGCGGCCCTCCGCCCCGGCCGGGATGCGGATGGAGGGTCCGCAGGGGCGAGTCTGAGACCCGCCCCGCATTTCGGGGCCGTTTGAACCCCCCGCCGGGGGGCCGTATCATTTCCGATTATGGCTACCCCGCCGCCGATCATCGAGGAACTGGTCGAGCGCTTCGGCCAGAATATCGAGGCCTACAAGAGCCCGGCCTACAATGAAACCCGGCTACGCCGGGAATTCATTGATCCGTTTTGGGAAGCGTTAGGATGGGATATCGCTAACAAGGCGGGCTTCGCGCTCCCCTACCAGGACGTGCTCCACGAGGACTCCCTGAAGATGGGAGGCACCACCAAGGCCCCGGACTATTCCTTCCGCGTCGGGGGTCAGCGCAAGTTCTTCCTGGAGACGAAGAAGCCCGCCGTCAACGTCCAGGACGACCCTGAACCCGCCTACCAACTCCGCCGCTACGCCTGGACGGCCAAACTCCCCCTTTCGGTCCTGACGGACTTCGAGCACACAGCGGTCTACGATGGACGCGTCCGCCCCAAGCCCGGCGACAGGGCCTCCGCCGCCCGCGTCAACCTCATCCCCTACACCGAGTACCTGGACAAGTGGGATGAAATCGCCTCGGTCTTCTCCAAGGAAGCGGTCTACAAAGGCTCCTTCGATAAGTACGCGAGTGCAAAGAAAGCCAAGCGCGGCACCGCCGAGGTGGACGCCGAGTTCCTCAAGGAACTGGACCGCTGGCGGGAGGAGCTGGCAAAGAACCTCGCTCTGCGGAACCCGCTGAACCGAAGGGACCTGAACTACGCCGTCCAGATGACGATCGACCGCATCGTCTTCCTCCGCATGTGCGAGGACCGGGGCATCGAGCCGGAGAGGCAGCTTCAAGCCCTCCTGAACGGCCCGAACATCTATCCCCGGCTCGTCAAAATCTTTGAGGCGGCGGACGAGAAGTACAATTCCGGCCTCTTCCATTTCAGGGACGAGACGGGGCAATCCAGCACTCCCGACCAACTGACCCTCTCCCTCAAGGTCGACGACAAGACCCTCAAGGACATCCTCTCCAAGCTCTACTACCCGGAGAGCCCCTACGAGTTCCGGGTCCTCCCCCTGGAGATATTGGGCACCGCCTACGAGCGCTTCCTCGGGAAGGTCATCACCCTCGGCCCGGGCGGGCGGCGGGCCAGGGTCGAGGAGAAGCCCGAGGTCCGGAAGGCGGGCGGCGTCTACTACACCCCGCAATACATCGTGGACTACATCGTCAGGAACACCGTGGGCAGGATGATCGAGGGCAAGTCTCCGGAGGAGATCAGTTCCCTCAAGGTTCTCGACCCCGCCTGCGGCTCGGGCTCCTTCCTCCTGGGGGCCTACCGCTATCTGCTCGACCACCACCTGGATTGGTACACGACAAGAATGAAGGCGGATGGCAAGGTTCC
This sequence comes from Candidatus Tectomicrobia bacterium, assembly GCA_016192135.1. Lineage (NCBI taxonomy): Bacteria > Pseudomonadati > Candidatus Tectimicrobiota > Candidatus Tectimicrobiota bacterium. The sequence continues at coordinate 10,203 of JACPUR010000006.1, forward strand.
CGTAGGGGCGGGGCGGACAATGTCCGCCCACCATGCCCGCCCGGAGGAGGGGCGACCACAGGGGGTCGCCCCTACAGGGGTGGCCGCCCGCGCCGCCCGGGGCAGGAAGGGCCGCCAGGCCCCGCCCATCTACCAGGGCAGGGGCGGCTTGTGGTTCCTCACCATCGCCGAGAAGAAGCGCATCCTCCTCGACAACATCTTCGGGGTGGACATCGACCCCCAGGCGGTGGAGGTCACCAAGCTCAGCCTCCTGCTCAAGGTGCTGGAGCACGAGAGCGAGGAGACCTTGCAGAGCGCCTTTCTTTTCCACCGTGAGCGTGCCCTGCCGGACCTGGGGGGCAACATCAAGTGCGGTAACGCCCTGATCGGGACGGATTTCAACGCGAACAAGCAAGGAACGCTGTTCGATGAGGACGAGCAGTACCGCATCAACGCCTTCGACTGGGGCCAGGGGTTCCCCGCGATCATGAAGCGCGGCGGGTTCGACTGCGTGATCGGGAATCCGCCGTATGTTAGGCAAGAATTGATTGGGAATTACAAGGCATATTTTCAAAGAAAGTATAAAGTCTACAACGGAACCGCTGATCTTTACTCATACTTTATAGAACGAGGAGTTTCATTGCTTCGGCAAAACGGCCTTTTCAGTTTTATCGTCGCCAACAAATGGATGCGAGCCATCTATGGGAAACCTCTCCGGGAGTGGATGAGTCAACAATGTCTTCAGGAGGTAGTTGATTTTGGCGATTTACCAGTTTTTCAAAAGGCTACAACATATCCATGCATCCTTCGGATAGCTAAGAGTACGCCGACGAATGAATTTGCTGTTGTTCGTGTCGGCACTTTAAGTTTTGATAGGTTGGATCTGTACTGTCAGAGGCAATCTTATGTGGTTTCGAAGTCTGCTCTGAGCAATAACAATGGATGGGATCTTGCGACAGAAAAGGCTTCTCAATTATTGAAAAAGCTTGAGGCGAGCGGTGTTGCTCTAGGTAGGTATGTTCATGGAAAAATCTACCGTGGGATATTGACGGGAGCAAATGAGGCATTCGTTATTGATCGGGAGATTCGGACCAAGCTAATTGAGAGCGATCCCAGTTGCACGGATTTAATAAGGCCATTCGTGACAGGACGTGAGGTTAAAAGGTATCAGCCTGTTATGAGTGAGCGTTTTTTGATTTTCGCAAGGCGTGGTGTGAATATCAGCAAATATCCTGCAATTGAAAATTATTTAACGGGATTCAAGAAAAAACTGTTACCAAAACCTAAGAATTGGAAGGGGAAAAAATGGCCTGGGCGAAAGCCAGGTTCATATGAATGGTACGAAATTCAGGATACGGTAGATTATTATCGTGAATTCGAGAAACCTAAGATTGTTGTGCCTTCAATCGTACAGAGGGCTTCCTGTTCTTTCGATGAGGGGAATGTGCTTTCGAATGACAAAACCTCAATTATTGTTACTGACCAAAAATATTTGCTTGGTTTGTTGAACTCGAAGCTGTTGGATTTTTTCATTCACTCGATTGCCTCAACAAAGCAAGGCGGATATTTTGAGTATAAACCTATGTACCTCGAACGCCTCCCCATCCGCGCCATCGATTTCTCCAATCCCGCCGACGTGGAGAAGCACGGCCGCATGGTCTCCCTCGTGGAATCCATGCTGGACCTGCACAAGCGCCTCCAGGCGGCCCGGACGCCGCAGGAGAAGGAAATGCTCCAGCGGCAGATCGACGGCACGGACGGGCAGATCGACGCGCTGGTGTATGAGCTCTACGGCCTGACCGGGGAAGAAATCAAAATCGTCGAGGAAGGTCCGTAGGGGCGGGCCCCCGCGCCCGCCCTGGCCCACAAACCCGCCCCCGTCCACGCGCCCGTCCGATGGAAGGGCGGCCACGGGGGGCCGCCCCTGCGGGTGACCGCATCATGAAACCATCCCCATGAAATTCAACCCCGACGCCCACCGCCGCCGGTCGGTGCGGCTGAAGGGATGGGACTACGCCTCGCGCGGGGCGTATTTCGTCACGGTGTGCGTGCAAGGGCGGGAATGCCGGTTGGGGGAGATCGCGGGCGGAAAGATGCGGCTGAGCGAGGCCGGCGCGATGGTCCAAAGGACGTGGGAGGAATTGCCTTCCAAATATCCGGGGATGGAGATCGATGCATTCGTCGTGATGCCGAACCACATTCACGGGATCATCGTTTTGATCGATCCCGTAGGGGCAGGCCCCCGTGCCTGCCCCGGCCCCCGTGCCCGCCCCGGCATACACGCCCGCCCGGAACAGGGGCCCGGCCACACGCACCCGCCACGATGAAGGGGCGGGCCCCCGCGCCCGCCCCGGCCGGGATGGATGGATGGAATCCGTAGGGGCGGGCCCCCGTGCCCGCCCCGTTCCTCGTGCGTATCCCGAAAAAAGGGGCGGCCACGGGGGGCCGCCCCTACGGGTTGCGCGTTTGCATGTCCCCTCCCCCCTCACCTCCCCTCCGTCCCGGCGGGCGCCTGGGGCGCGGGGCCGGGGGGCTTGACGGCGGGGGCCTGGCGCCCGGGGGGGGGCGCCGGGGCGGGGGGGTTGTAGCGCCAGGTGAAGCCGAGGTAGGCGATGTAGAAGAAGAGGCCGGCCAGGGCGTAGCGCAGCACCTGGAGCAGGATGCGCATCTTGAGGCTGGGCTCTTTCCTTCCGAAGCCGTTCATGGGCCGATTCCCAGCTCCCGTTCGGTCTCGGTGATGACGGCGGCGGCGAGGGCCCGGTCCTTGAGGAGGGGGAGGGAGGAGCGCCGGGCGTCCACCTGGAGGCGGGTGGCGCGGCGGGACACCTCCTCGAGCCTCACCTCCACCCGGTGGAGCCTGGCGCGGGCGGTGATGACGTCGCCCTCTTCGTCCGTTTTCCAGCCGCGCTCGATCGGCAGCCGCATGCGCGCCAGGGCGCGGTCCACGGCGCGGCGGACCTCGCGGTTGCCCTCGGGCAGCACCTTGTGGGCGACGCTGGAGGCCGTGTACTCGACGCCGGCCACGGAGACGGTCGCCAGGACGCCGGCCGCCATGGGGCACCCGCCCAGGAGGGGAAGGGACGCCGCGAGGAGAATCATCGGGAGCGGCGAGAAGGATCGGCCGTGGCCCACGGGGGTTTTCCACTGCCGGGCGGGGCGCGAGTGCCGCGCACAGGTTACACCGGGGGCGGAGGGGGTTCAAGCGTTGACACCCCGGCGCCGGCATCGCAGAGTGGGCCTTCCTTTTTCCCTTGACGCATGGAGACCGGCCCGATGCACATCGATGTCCATTGCCACATCTACCCCCAGGAGTATTTCGATATCGTGGAGAAGGAAGGCCCGCGCTACGGGGTGCGGGTGTTCACGGACGAGAAGGGGGGGAAGCGCTGCGAGGTGAAGGGCCAGATGCAGCCGCCCCTCGAGCCCTTCACCGACGTGGGGATGCGGCTCGGGACGATGCGGGAGATGGGGCTGGACATGAACGTGCTCTCGTTCTCGTCGCGGCCGGGGGTGTACTGGGCGGACCCGGGGCTGGCGGAGGAGCTGTGCCGGGCCTCGAACGACGCCTACGCGCGGATCATCCGGGAGCACCCGGGGAAGTTCTCGGGCCTGGCGGCGCTGCCGGCCCAGGACGCCGAGCGCTCGGCCCGGGAGCTCGAGCGCTCGGTCCAGAAGCTGGGGCTGAAGGGCGGCTTCATGGGGACGAACGTGAACGGGCGCTACCTGGACGACGAGGGCTTCCTGCCCATCTACGAGGCGGCGGCGGGGCTCAAGGTGCCCATCATCGTGCATCCGGCCAACCCGGCGGGGATGGCGCAGATGAAGGACTACCACCTCTTCAACCTGGTGGGCTTCACGGCCGAGAGCGCGAACTCGATCGGCCGGCTCATCTTCTCGGGCGTGTTCGACCGCCTGCCGGACCTGCAGTTCATCTTCCTCCACGGAGGCGGCACGGTGCCCTACCTCATCGGGCGCTACACGCACGGCTGGAAGGTGCGGCCCGAGTGCCGGAAGATCGGGCGCCCGCCGCTGGAGTACCTGCGGGGGCACTTCCACTTCGACTGCCTCGTCTTCCACCCGCCGGTGGTGCGCTTCCTGACGGAGATCATGGGGGCGGACCGGGTGCTGCTGGGGACGGACCTCCCCTACGACATGACGGACCGGGACATCGTGCGGACCATCCGGGACGCGGGCCTCAGCCCCGAGGACCACGAGAAGGTGACCCACCGCAACGCCCAGACCCTGCTCGGCCTCTAGCGGGCGCTGACCGTGTGGCCCCCCTGGGAGCACACCCTGCTCGTCTTCGCCGCCGGGGTCCTCGAGGGCGCGGTGGGCTTCGACTTCGGCCTCGTCGCCACCCCGGCCCTGGGCGCCGCGCTGGGCGTGCGGGGGGCGGTCGTCCTCCTGTGCCTGCCGGGGCTCCTCCTCAGCGCGGCGCGGGCGATCGGGGGAGGCGTCCCGGGCGGGCCCCTGCGCCGGCTGATGCCCTTCATCGGGGCGGGGAGCGCCGGGGCGGCGGCCGGGGCCTTCGCCCTGGCCTCGACCCCGCCCGCCCTCCACAAGTGGGGGCTCGGGCTCTTCGTCCTCCTCTGCGGGGCCTACAGCCTCTCGCGCCTGCGCCTCCAGCTCGACATGCGCGACGAGGGCTTCTTCGCCTGGCTGGCGGGGGCGCTCTCGGGCTTCCTCGCGGGGGCCGGGAACGCCGGGGGGCCCCTCGCCGTCGTCTACATGGACAGCCTGGGCCTCACGCGGGGGCGGATGGCCCGGATGCTGCCCGTGTGCGGGCTGGCCTTCGCGGCCGCCCAGGTGGCGGCGCTCTCGGGCGCGGGGCTCCTGCTGCTCGAGCCGGCGGCGCGCTCGGCGGCGGCGGTGCTGCCGGCGCTGGCCGGGTTCTTCCTGGGGAGGATGCTCAGGGGGCGCTTCCCGCCGCGCGCGGGCTACGCGGCGGGCCTGGCGGCGATGGGCGGGGCGGCGGCGGCGCTGCTGATCTGGGGGCCCTCGGGCTGGAGCTGAGGGGGGCCTACGTGTTGCGCATCCCCGACTTCGAGACGAGCCTGGAGGCCAGCTTGATGAAGGCGGAGACGCTGTCGAGCTTGCCGGCGCGGCTGTCGAACTGGACGCCGTAGAGGTTGTCGTTCTGCTCGCGCGTCACGTTGCGCACGAAGCCCATGATGTTCTCGGCCGTGGTCCCGTCGGGCAGCTCGAACGACATGAACACGGGCATGTTGACCTCGAAGCGGAACGGGCAGGAGAGGCTGCAGCCGCCCAGGCTCAGGTTCTTGATGAGGCCCCAGGGGGCGCTCTCGTCCTTCTTCTGCGCGGCGAAGTCGTGCTTGCGCGGGGTGGTGAGCACGCGGATCTTGGTGTTCAGCCGCTCGGACTGCCGGAGCGTGACCTCCTCGATCTTCTTGGGATAGGCGAGGTAGAGGACGCGGAAGGGCTGCAGGGTCTGGAAGAGGACGGTGGACTGGAAGCCCCACACCTTCCCCTCGTGCATCCCGCGGCCCACCACCGGGAGGTTCTTCGGCAGCTGGACCGACTGCCCCGCGCGGGTGGGCTGCTCCACGAGGAGGCAGTGGTCCGGGTCCCAGCCGACGAGGCGCGAGTTGAGGCGCACCTTGTTGACCGGGTCCACGAGCTGAATGGCGGTCCCCACGGGAAGCAACGTGCGCCCCCTCCCGGCGGATCAGGCTATCGAATAGGGCGGCAGTCTAATCGCTCCCGCCCACGGCTGCAAAACGAGGCGTCCCGCCGCCCCCTCAAGCGACCCCGCTGCGGAGGAGGTGGTGGAGGTGGATCACGCCCTCGATCTCCCCGTCCTTCGCCACCACCACGGAGGTGATGGCCGAGTCCTCCATCAGCCGCAGGGCGGCGCTGGCCAGCTCGCTCCCGGCGATGGTCTTGGGCGAACCGCTCATCATGCCCCGGGCGTCGGGGGGGAGCTGCCCGTTCCCCCGCTCCAGCGCGCGCCGCAGGTCGCCGTCGGTGACCACCCCCGCGAGCCGCCCCGCGGCGTCCACCACGCAGGCCATCCCCAGCCGCTTGGCGCTCATCTCGCGGACGACGGCCCCGGCCGGGTCCGTGTCGCGCACCCTCGGCACCTCCGCCCCCTTGCTCATCAGCTCCTCGACGCGGAGCAGCCGCTTCCCGAGGGTGCCGCCCGGGTGGAAGCGCGCGAACTGCTCGGGCCGGAAGCCCCTCGCCTCGAGCACCGCCATGGCCAGGGCGTCCCCCATGGCGAGGGTGGCGGTGCTGCTCGCGGTGGGGGTGAGGTTGATGGGGCAGGCCTCCTCCTCCACGAAGACGTCGAGCACGGCCTCGGCCTCCCGCCAGAGGGTGGAGCCGCGCCCCCCGGTGATGGCCACGACGGGGGTGCCGAAGCGGGCGAACACGGGCAGGAGGCGGATGAGCTCCTCCGTCTCGCCGCTGTAGGAGAGGGCGAGGATGACGTCCTCGTCCGTCACCATGCCCAGGTTGCCGTGGACCGCCTCGGCCGCGTGGAGGAAGAACGAGGGCGTGCCGGTGCTCGCGAGGGTGGCCGAGATCTTCTGGCCGATGAGGCCGCTCTTGCCCATCCCGGTGACGACCACCCGGCCCTTGCAGCCGTGGATGAGCTCCACCGCCCGGGCGAAATCCTCTCCCAGGCGCTCCGGCAGCCGCGCCAGGGCCTCGGCCTCGATCCGCAGGGCCTGGACCCCCCGCTCGACGGGGCTCATCCCCGCCGCCGGGGCCCCAAGCGGCTCGCCGCCTGGGGAGCCCCCCGCCATCGGACGCTTGCCCAACGGGACCCCCCCTCTCTCCGTCCGCCCGGGCGAAACTTGCGGAAATATATCGCATTTCCGCGCCGATCTGTCCACGCCGGCCCGCCGGAGGCCTTTTCGGCCCGCCGGGGCACTCCCTTTACTCCCCCGGCCCCGGCATGATACTAAATCAGGGGATTTCTCCACGCAGCGGGGGCCCATCGCGGCGGATCTCGCGGTTTTCCACCATTCACCAGCAGGAGTTGGAAGGTCATGTCCGGCCACTCGAAATGGAGCACGATCAAGCGCAAGAAGGGTGCCCTGGACGCCAAGCGGGGGAAGATTTTCACCAAGCTCATCAAGGAAATCACCGTCTCGGCCAAGATGGGCGGCGGGGACCCCGGCGGCAACCCCCGCCTCCGCACCGCCATCGACGCCGCCAAGGCCGCCAACATGCCCCAGGACAACATCAAGCGCGCCATCGCCAAGGGCACGGGGGACATGGAGGGGGTGACCTACGAGGAGGTGACCTACGAGGGCTACGGCCCGGGCGGGGTGGCGCTGCTCATCCGGGTGCTCACCGACAACCGCAACCGCACGGGCTCGGAGATCCGCCACATCTTCTCGCGCAACGGCGGCAACCTGGCCGAGCCGAACGCCGTGGCCTGGATGTTCGACATGAAGGGCCAGTTCCTCGTGCCGGGCAAGGCCGCGGACGAGGAGAAGCTCATGGCGATAGCCCTGGAGGCGGGGGCGGAGGACATGCAGCCCTCCGAGGGCCAGTTCGAGATCCTCACCTCGCCCGACGCCTTCGAGGACGTGAAGCAGGCCCTCGAGAAGAACAAGATCCAGCCCGACTCGGCGGAGCTCACCATGCTCCCCAAGACGACGGTCAAGCTGGAGGGGAAGGTGGCCGACCAGATGCTCCGGCTCATGGAGGCGCTCGAGGATCACGACGACGTCAATAACGTCTACGCGAACTTCGACATCTCCGAGGAGCAGATGGCGGGCGCCTCCGCCTGAGCCCCGAGGCCCACTCCGCCCGAGCGAGGCCGGCCCGTTGGCCCGGAAGCCGCACCGCATCCTGGGGGTGGACCCCGGCCTGGGGACGACGGGCTACGCCCTCCTCTCGCTCGCCGAGGGGAGCGCCGAGCCCCTCCTGGTCGAGGGGGGCATCCTCAGGAGCGACGCCCGGGCGCCCTTCGAGAGCCGCCTGGGCGAGCTCTTCGGCGACCTGACCCGCATCCTCAGGGGCCTCAAGCCCGACGTGATGGCGGTCGAGAACCTCTACAGCCACTACAAGCACCCCCGCACCTCCATCATCATGGGCCACGCCCGGGGGGTGATCTTCCTCGCCGCCTCCCTCGCCAAGGTGTCCGTGCGGAGCTACGCCGCGACCGAGATCAAGAAATCCCTCGTGGGGGCGGGGCGGGCCACCAAGCGCCAGATCCAGCAGATGGTCCAGCGCCGCCTCGGGCTCCGGGACCTCCCCGAGCCCGAGGACCTGGCCGACGCCATCGCCGCCGCCTACTGCCACGTGGACCGCGCCCTCCGGCGGCCGGCCCTCCTCAACGGGAGTGGGCGCCGGTGATCCGCCGCGTCGCGGGCGAGGTCGTGGAGGTCCTGGAGGAGAGCGCCGTGCTCCGCGCCGCCCCGGGCCTCTGCTACGAGGTGCTGGTGGGGGGCTACGCGCTGCCCGAGCTCCGGGCCCTCATGGCGGCCCGCGAGCCGGTGGAGCTGCACACCTACCACTACCTCGAGGGGAACGTGGCCACGGGCCAGCTCATCCCCCGGCTCGCCGGGTTCTTCTCGAACGAGGAGCGCGAGTTCTTCCTGCGCCTGATCAAGGTGCCGGGGCTGAGCCCCCGGAGCGGGGTGCGCGCCCTGGGACTCCCGCCCCGGGAAATCGCCCGCGCCATCTCCGCGGGCAACACGGCCCTGTTGACGAGGCTCCCGGGGATCGGGAAGAAGAAGGCGGAGCACCTCGTCTCCCAGCTCCAGGGGGAGATCGCCGGCCTCGCCCTGGCCCCCGAGGCTCCCGCCGCCCGGGCCGAGGCCTCCCCCAGCCGCGGCGAGGCGATGGCGGTGCTCGTCGGGCAGCTCGGCTACCGCACCCCCGAGGCGGAGGACCTGGTCGAGCGCGCGCTCCTCGCCCTCGGCGCGGGGGCCACCACCGAGGCGGTGCTCCAGGAGGTCTTCCGGCTCGGCCGTTGACGCCGGAGACAGGAGAGGACACATGGCCATCGAGCGGAAGGTGACGGGGCGCTCCATCGGCCCGGCGGAGGAGCAGGCCTTCTTCACCCTGCGCCCCTCGAGGCTCGAGGACTACGTGGGCCAGCGCGAGCTGGTCGAGAAGCTCCGCATCGCCCTCGAGGCCGCCCGCGCCCGCAAGGAGCCGGTGGGCCACATCCTCTTCCACGGCCCCCCGGGGCTGGGCAAGACCACCCTCTCCCACATCATCGCCGAGGAGATGGGCACCCGCCTCGTCAAGACCTCGGGGCCCTCCCTCACCCGCCCGGCCGACCTCATGGGCATCCTGACCGGGCTGCAGGAGGGGGACGTCCTCTTCATCGACGAGATCCACCGCCTGCCCCGCCCGGTGGAGGAGTTCCTCTACCCGGCGATGGAGGACTTCCGGGTGGACTTCGTGGTGGACCAGGGCCCGATGGCCCGCACCCTGAACTTCCCCTTGAAGCGCTTCACCGCCGTGGGGGCCACCACCCGGCCCGGCTCCCTCACCGGGGCGCTGCGGGAGCGCTTCTACCTCCTCTACCACGTGGACTTCTACGCGGAGGCCGAACTCCAGGAGATCCTCCGGCGCAGCGCGGGCCGCCTGGAGCTCCCCATCGAGGAGGAGGCCGCGGCCGAGCTCGCCCGGCGCAGCCGGGGCACCCCGCGCACGGCGAACCGCCTGCTCCTGTGGACGCGGGACTTCTGCCAGGCCAAGGGGGACGGGGCCATCCGCCTGCGCCTGGCCCGCGAGGCCTTGGCCATGGAGGGGGTGGACGAGATCGGGCTCGACGGCCTGGACCGGCGCTACCTCCGCACCATCACCGACCATTACGGCGGGGGGCCCGTGGGGGTCGAGGCCATCGCCGCCACCATGAACGAGGAGGCGGACACCCTCGTGGACATGGTGGAGCCCTTCCTGCTCCGCACCGGGCTCGTGCAGCGCACCCGGGGCGGCCGGCGCGCCACCCCGGCCTCCTACCGCCACCTGGGCCTGGCCCTCCCCAAGAATCCGCAGGGCGGCGGCGCCCAGCCGGGACTGTGGGAGGGGGGGGAGGAGTCGGCGGAATAAGCCGGCGGCGAGGCATCCATGAAACCGATATCCTTCGTGGAGCCTGTCCTGAGTGAAGCGAAGGGCTCAGGATGACAGTTTGGCCAATGATTGGTGGCCAAGGCTGTCATACTGAGCGAAGGCCGCTCTTGGGCCGGAGCGAAGTATCTCGGTTTGCCCTATCATGCCTCCGAGGCACTTGCTCGATGAACAACCGGCTCACATGCCACGGTTAGGTGTTCGCGATGGAGCCCTTCGGTCAGTTCGGCCGCGTCCTGATCGTCTTCGGGATCGTGCTGGTGGTCCTGGGGGTGATCCTCACCCTCGCCCCGCGCCTCCCCTTCCTCGGCGGCCTGCCGGGGGACATCCACCTCCGGGGCAAGAGCTGGAGCTTCCACTTCCCGATCGTCACCTCGATCGTGGTGAGCGTGGCGCTGACCGTCCTGCTGAACCTGTTCTTCCGGAGGTGAGCGGCGGTCCCGCCCGCCCCTACCGCTCCCGCTCCAGATCGTTCCGGAACCACTGCCGGAGGGTGCGCTCGAAGAGGACGGGGCGCTCCGGCCCCCCGGGCCTGGGCAGCACCTTCAGCAGGCAGGGAGTCGTGAGGGCCTGGGTGGCGAAGCCCCCCGGGCGCGCCTCCTCGTAGCGGACGACCAGGTATTCCTTCCCGCCTTCCTTCTCCGGGCCCGCCGAGAGGAACCTCACGCCGTAGCCCCCGGTCGGCCGCCGGCCCAGGCAGATGCCCACCATCACCTGCTTTTCGTAATCCACCCGGGGCGGCTCGGCCCTCCAGCCGGAGAACCGGATGCGGCCGAGCAGGCGCCGGCCGTCCCCGGGCTTGAGCGCCGCGGCGTGGAAGGCCTCGGCCGGCCCGCCGTAGGCGGTGCGCCACTCGCCCTTTTCCTGCGCCCCGGAAGGCGCGGGCTCCTGCGCCCCAGAGGGCGCGGGGGCGAGCCAGAGCGCGGAGAGGAACAGGAGGGCGGGAACCTTCACGACGGCACGTCCTTGGCGCGGGAACCCCGGCACCCCGGCAGGTGGGGCACGATCTCGTCGGCGCGGCGCACCTCGAGGTCCGGCTTCACGTCCGGGTCCCCCGGCAGCGCCCCCCAGCGGTTGATCCAGACCGAGGCCATCCCCACCGCGCGGGCGCCCGCCACGTCGGTGCGCAGGTTGTCCCCGATCATGACGGCCTCGGAGGGCTCGACCCCCAGCTCGGCCAGGGCCTGCTCGAAGAGGAAGGGCCCGGGCTTCCCGATGACGACGGGGGGCTTGCCGGCCGCCGCCTGGACGGCGAGCGCCACCGCCCCCCCGCCCAGCTCGAAGCTCCCCCCCTCGCGGGGGGCGCGCACGTCGGGGTTCAGGGCGAAGAAGGGCGCCCCCCGGGCCACCGCCCGGGCCGCCGCGCTCAGGGAGAAATGGGTGAGGCCCTCGTCGAGGCCCACCACCACGATCTCGGCCCGGTGCTCGGCCCAGGGGGGGACCAGCTCGAAGCCCGCCGCGCGGATGGCCGCCTGGAGGGTCTCCGTCCCGAGGACGAGGACGCGCCCCGTCCCGCAGCGGCGCCGGAGGAACTCCCCCGCCCAGTCGAGCACGCCGACGATCTTCCCGGGCCCGGGGTCGATGCCCAGGATGGCCATGTGGGCGCGCACGTCCGCCGAGGTGTGCCTTGAAATGTTGGTGACGAAGCGGTGGGGGAGGCCGCGCGCCTCCAGGGCGCCGAGGAGCTCCCGCGCGCCGGGCAGCACCTCCTCCCCGGCGTAGAGCACGCCCTCGAGGTCCATGACCACGGCTTTCAGGTCGCGGAACATGGC
>JACPUR010000007.1 GCA_016192135.1 Candidatus Tectomicrobia bacterium
GCTTCAGCTCCTCCACCGTCGACGTCGTCTCGGCCACCGCCGTGGCCGTCTCCGCCGCCCCCGAGGCCACCTGCGTCGTCCCCGCCAGGATCTCCCCCGCCGAGGAACCCAATACGTTCACACCCTCCTGAAGATCACGGGTCGACTGCCGAAGGTTCTCTACCATCTTCCGGAACGTCTGCTGCAGGACCCCCACCTCGTCCGCGCGGCCGTCGGCGGATACGCCGACGGTCAAGTCCCCGGCGGCCAGGCGCTCGGCCACGCCCGAAATCTCCTTGAGGGGGTTTGCAATAACCCGGCCCATCCCCCCCACGGCCAGCACGGCTGCCACGACTGCGGCCAGCCCAAAGATCAAAATCAAACGAATCGCTTGATCGGCCCTTTCCTCGGCTTGGGCGACGGCGACTCGGGCCTGGGCCTCCACTTCATTTGTCATCTGCCCCACGATGGCCCGCATCTTTCTGTTCTGCTGATCCTGGATTCCGAGCATCAGCTGCCTTGCGTCCTCGCTTTTGCCTTCATAGAGGAGAGGGATGATCTTCGCGTCCCGGGTCTCTGAGAACTCTTTTTGGACGGAGACAAATTCATTCAGCTTCGCGAGGAGCGAGGGGATGTGCTTGTTCCGATCGAGGAGCTTCGGGATTTTCTCGGAATTCTCCTTGTGGCGTTCCTTGATCTCTTGATGCGAGTCATCGAACGCCGCGCCCCTGGGGCGGGACAGCATCTCCAGGACTTCGGCCCGGATGCCATTCTGATTGGCCCGGATGTCCTTGAGGTCGTGCACGTTCGCCAGGTCAAGCCGGTAGAGATTTTCAAGAGAGGAGCGCATCCCCGTGACGGCCACGTATGACGCGCTGCTCACGATGACCAGCAAGAGAACCATCATCCCGAAGCCGACGACGAGCTTCCCTCGCGTGCTCATATTCAGGAACCATTTCATGGTCGTCCCCCTATCACCGGGTCAGCCGACTTCTTCGTTCACCATGATCCGGGGATCCCGGGCCAAGGCGTCCAAATCCAAAACCCCCACCATCTCTCTCGTCACCCCACGGATGAATTCCTCGCGGCCGCCGGCGAGGACCGCCGGAGGAGGTGACAGCTCGTTTGCCCCGACCCGTACGGTCCCATCGACTGCGTCGGCGGAAATCCCCAAGGTCATCCCGCCCGCCTTCACCACCACGGCGCGGCCCCCCTCCCCGGCCGCCTGCCCGGGAAACCCGGACAACCTCCGGATATCCAGGACCGGAAGGACGTGGCCGCGGTGGTTCACCACCCCGAGGATGACGGGCGGCGTGCAGGGGACGGACACCAAGTCTTGGACGGGGATCACCTCCACAACATGCTCCGTTTCAATTCCGTACCGCTCCCCCCCGAGGGCAAAAACGAGAAGGTCCAGGGTCGCGGTGACTTCCGGTGCCTTTTCCCGGGGCTGGGCGAAGCGTTTGGCCCTCTCCCGCAGAATCCGCTTCACCTCCTGCGGCGGAAGCTCGCCGCCCGCCTCAAGGGCGCGGCGGCTCTGTTCCAGGCGCGCGTGGATTTCCCTCCAATCGATCGCCGCTTCGGGGATTGGGCTTCCCTTGTCTGGCTTCACCGGACCCTCTCCCGCCGCGGGACGCGCTGCGTTCCGTTTTGGCCGTCCATCGCCTGCAGCTCAAGACAGGCCCTCGCCGTTTCCCGAAGCCTCCGCGCCGTCAGGCCGTCGCAGCCGGGAACCACCTCGTCGTGCGGGACCGGCTCAAGCAGACGCACCACCGTCTCCATGGCCCGCCGCCCCTGCCGATGATCCCCCTGCCGGAGGAGGAGGCCGCCCAGGAGAAAGTGAGCCGGGACGGAATCCGGCGTCAGGTAGATGGCCGTGCGGAGGGCTTCCAGGGCGGCGGAGATCTCTCCCTGCTCCTGGCAGATCTCAGCGAGAAGGAGATAGGCCTCCGCATTGAGCCGCTCCTGCGCCAGCGCGGCCCCGCACAGTTGCCGCGCTTTCTCCAGCTCTCCCCGCCCGGCCAGCGTCCGGGCCTCCTGGAGGAGGGTTTCCGTCCCGGGCGCAGGTTCCGGCGCCTCTTCTTCGGAAAGGGCGCTCTGGAGCGGGACAACGGGGGTGATGGTGACCGGTGGCGCTTCAATGGGGAGGAGCAGGTCCGGCCAGGCGGGTTCGGCAGGCTCTTCCTCCCAAGCGCGCGGAAGCGGCGGAATGGATGCGGGTCCATTGCGGTACAAGATGGCCCCCGGGAAGTTGGCGGGGGCCAGCGGGTGAAAGAGTTCCGTGGAGGCCTCGGCGGGGCTCACCGCGAGCCATCCCCCGGCTCCGAGCGCCCGCCGGAGCCGGGCCGTGGCCGCCCGCTGGGCCCCGCGGGTGAAGTACATGAGGACGTTCCGGCAGAGGATCAAGTCCATGGAGGACGTGTTGGTCAGCAGGGAGGGATAGACGTCCGCCGCCAGGTTGAGGGGGGCGAAGGCGACCATCCGGCGGATCCCCGGGTCCAGCTCGAAGGTCTGGGCATCCCGCCGGCGGAAGTGCCTGTCCCGGATCCACTGCGGGGTCTCGCGGAGGGACCATTCCCGGTAGAGCCCCCGGCGGGCGGATTCGAGGGCCTCCAGGTTGATGTCCGTCGCCAGGACGGTCAGGGACCAGGCGGATCGGTCGGGGAGGAGGCGATCCAGCAGGATGGCGAGCGTGTAGGGTTCCTCCCCGGTGGAACACCCGGCGCTCCAGAGCCGAAGACGAAAGACCCCCTCCGCCCGGCGGGCCGCGATGAGGGCGGGAAGGACATCCTGTTCAAGCGCCTCGACGCTGGCACGGTCGCGGAAGAAGTAGGTTTCCCCCACCGTAAGCCAGCCGGCCAGCCGGCCCCATTCCTGGCTCTCGTCGGGCAAGGTCTCAATCCACGCCAGATACGCCTCCAGCGTCGGGAGCGGCGACGTCTTCCAAGCCCGCACGAGACCTTGTTCGAGATCCGCCTGGCGTCTTTCCCGGAAATCCAGGCCCAGCCGGCTGGCGGCCAACTCTCGTGCCCGGGAACCGACGTCAGGCGCCAGCATCACGTCTTCTCCCCTTCGAGAGCCTCGGTCAGCTGCCGCTCTTCCTCCAGGGAGAAAAAAGCGTCCAGGTCGTGAATGAGAAGAAGACCGTCCGGCAGGGCAACGACCCCCGCGACGTGGCCAATCCCGGGGAGGATGGAGTCCGGAGGTTTGACAGCGTCGGCATTCGCCTCCACCACGCCGAGCGCTTCATCCACGGGCAACGCCAGTACCCGGCGGGTGGAACGCGCAATCACCAAGTGCGTCGACAGGCCGTAGCCGCGGGGCGGGAAGCCGAAGCGCCGCCGGACATCCAAGACAGGCACGACCTGCCCGTGAAGGTTGATGACCCCCATGGCCGAGGCAGGGGCCTTGGGAAGGGGAGAGACCGCAACGAGCGGGAGAACGCGATCGACCCGCTCCAAGGGGAGACCGTAACGATTCCCGTCGATGAGAAAGGCGACCAGCCGGATGAGAGAATCGGCAACTTGGGAAACCATGCCCACGTCCCTCAGCGATAGAGACTACCATCGGTGAGCCACAAGAAATAACTCGCTTTCAGAACACCATGGGATGGAAACATGGGCCGATTCTTCCGAAAGACAAAATATCAGAAAAATCAATTTCGGGACATTGACAACGAGGCCACGCTAATCCCCACCATGGCTTTGCAGTGCGTGTCAGCCCGTTAACGGCGCCTCTTCCATTCTTATATGAAAGTTTAATTTCTGAATATCAACTATATTCCCATTCCTTGATGGGTCTCCCCGTCCGGCGGTCCACGGGCATCCAGCCACCTGATAAGCCGCCCTCCGGCCCCCCGGGCGACGGCGGCGTCCAGCTCCCCGCAGCGGTGGCCCAGGTGCCGCGCCAAGTTCCACTCACTTCCGTAGCCCTTGCCCATCCGCCATAGGATTCCCTGAATCTGCCAGCTACGGTTTTAGAATTTTTGCTATCGCAAACTCCTCCCACCTTGACCTCACGGAATTTCACGCTTTTTCTCATATCATGGTATTTTGCGCCGATTTGCTATGAATTTCCGCTTTTTCACGGAGTTTTACGGGCATTTTCGGCCAATTTGAACCGAAAAATCCGCCAAATCATTTCGTAAATTACATTTGTCATTTGCGAAATGGCCGGGCAAAAAAGGGTTTCCGCGTGATTTTGCGGGGATTTTACAGAATCTGGGCCCGGCGGCTTCTCCCGGGCGCAAGGCATCGATGGCGGGGCGTTTCTCCTCAGCGCCATAAGGCCAAGGATCCCCATGATTCGCCGCGTCTCTTCCGCCCCTAAAACGTCAGCTCCAGGTTCGAGAGGAGCGTGAAGTCGTTGCGCTCGCTTCCGGGGGCGGGGGTGTTGTCGAACCGATCCTGTCCCGAGAAGACGAAGCTCAGGTTCGCCCGGAGGGGGACCCGCAGCGCCACCTCCGCACGGGCGATGAAGTCGTCCCCGGCCTCGAGGCCCTGGATGTACTCCGCGCTGGCCTCCAGGCGGATCCCCCTGGGGAACATGGTCCGGAAGAAGGTGCCCGCCCGGACGTTCAGCTGCTCGTCCCTCCGGCCTCCCTGAAAGCGGGTGAGCTGGAAGCCGGGGCCCGACTCGAGATCCAGGCGCGTCTCCCCGAAATCGATGATCCGGTAGCCCAGGCCGGCGCTGGTCTCGGAGTGGAGGCTGATGTCCGCGATCTGGTCGTTCTCCAGCCTCTCGCGGAAGAAGGAGTACCAGGGACGGGCGAAGAAATGGGAGAAGTGCAGGTCCCCCTCGGACTTGTCGGCCGTGGCCTTGCCGTCCAGCTCCTCGAAAAGGTAGGCGCCCTTGAGCCGGAACTCGCTCCGGTAGGTCTCCCGGATGAGGCGCCCCCGCATGTTGTAGCCGAGGGAGTCCGAGTTGCCCTGCTTCATGGAGAGCCCCCCGCCGAGCGAACCGGTCAGCAGGGGCGCCTCCACGCCCCGCACCCGCACCCGCCAGAGGGCCTCGTTCGCGATCTTCCGGGACACCTCCCCCTGCCGGAAGGTGACCGAGTCCGGGGTGACGCCCACGACCTCTCCCTCCAGCTCCTCCCCCGTCTTCAGGATGGCCCGGGAGGGCAGCGGGGGCTCGAACCGGTCGATCCCCTCCCGCGCCACCCAGACCTTGCCCAGGTGCTTCGTCTCCACCACGACCGCCTTGCTGTCGATGTCGATGATGCGGCCGGTGAGCAGGTCCCCGTTCTTCAGGTAGATCCGGGCCGGCGTCCCCGGCTCGGCCGCGCGGGCCGGGCCGGCCGCCGCGAGGGCCGCGAGGAGCGCCAGGCACAAGGCGAGGATATGCGCGCGCATCGTGAAACGCGGAAACGGCATGGACACCTCCGGAACTGGGCGAAGGAGCGGCTTTAAGAGTTGGGGTGTTCAGGCGGCGTAGCCGGGTTTCAACCGCGGAAAATCGGATCGGATTCTGTCACAGCGGGAGGGGAATTGCGACGCCGGAGCCCGCCTCTTGACCGAACAGAGGGCAAAAAAAGAAGGCCCCCCGCAGGGAGGCCTTCTGAAAACCGGAAAGGACGGGGCGCCGCTAGAAATCCACCTGGAGCCGCGCCCCGATCACCCAGAAAAGGTCCTCACGCTCGCCCGCGCGGTCGTCCACCACCTGGAGGATGGGGCTCAGGTGGAACTTATCGGTGAAGTGCCAGCGGTAGTAGACCTCGTACACTTTCTCGTTTCGGACCGGCCGGGCGGGGGCGGCCCGCTTGGCCGGCTTGATCTCGCCGTAGGCCAGGCCCAGCGCGTCCTCCGGGCGCCCCGGCAGGATCTTCATGATCTGAAAGCCGGCCATCCAGGCGGCCTGGGTGTCGTAGTTCACGTTGGCGGAGTCGCGGTAGCCGATGCGGAAGAAGGCGCCCAGCCAGCCGGCGAGCTCCTGGTCGAGGCTCACGCCCGCGCCGTGGGCGGTGTAGCGGCGGAGCCCGCCGGACTCGCGGGCCCGCTGCCCCGCGCCGTCGGCGAAGGCCCAGACGCGGTAGCCGCCCGGCCGGCCGAGGAGCTTGGGCGTGACGCCGATCTCCACGACGCCGTAGACGTCCTCGAAGAAGCGGTTGGTGGTCCGGGCGTCCCGGTCGCGGTCGCCGTTCTGGAACCCGGCCTCGACGTAGAGCCACTCGGGGATCACCTCATAGCGGATGCGGGCGCCCGGGCCGTTCTCGGGGTTGCTCAGGATGGCGTTGTTCACGAAGGCGCCGGTCAGGAACTGGAGCGTCTCGTCGTTGGCGTAGGCGTTGGTGTCCACGTAGTTGGTGAGGTCGATCTTGCCCGCGGTGAGGACGAGGCGCTCCCCGAGGAAGGCAGCCTCGATGTAGGCCTCGAGGATGGTCACCGTGTCGTTCGTGGTGCCCAGGTCCCCGTTCAGGCCCGCGAGGGTGGGGAAGCGATCGTCCGGGCCGTTGCCGCCGATGGCCTCGAGGTCCAGGACCAGCCGGACGTTGTTCAGGGGCTTATAGGTCAGGATGAGATCGAAGGAGCCGCCGGCGAAGCTCTCGTCCCCGCCCAGGGAGCGCGGGGCCCCCGAGGTGGACTGGAGGGTGCCGGTGGCTCCGCCCGAGATCTCGATCTTGGAGAGCGCCTCGACCGACTTCCGGAGGTCGGCCAGGGGCGCGAGCTGCTTCTCCTGCCGCTCGGCCTGGGCCTTCCGGGCCTTCTGCTCCTCCTGGACGGCCTGGAGCTGCTCCTTGAGGGCGTTGAGCTGCCGCTCCAGGCTCTGGATGCGCTCCTGGAGCGCCTCGGCCGGCTGCGCCCCGGCGGGCGGCGGCCAGGACACGACGGCGGCACAGAGCAGGGCCGCGCCGAGCACATTCGGCATTCTCGAGCCTTTCACACGTAACTCCTCTTCCGGTGGATGGGGGCCCGCAAATCGCGCCACGATACCGGAATGGGAAACTGAATTCACGGCCTCCGGACGGAGCGGGGCCGATATCCGGCCGGCGGGGGTGCGGCCGTGCCGCGCCGGCCGTCCCCCCGGTCCCCGACGGACTTACTTCGCGGGCAAGGTGGCGGAGTAGGCCAAGATATCCAGCGCGTCTTGCAGGTTCCACCCGAGCTCCACCCCGGCGGGCATGGGCGGCTCCGCCCCCGGATGGCCGGTGCGGACCTTGTGCACGAACTCCCAGGGGTTCGCCTTGGCGACGGTGCCCACATACTCCGGCTTGTCCGGCTTCCCGAAGTTCAGCTTCTTTCCGTCCGGCCCGTGGCAGGCGGCGCACATGGCGGACAATTGCTGCCCCCGGGCCGAGTCGGCCTTGAGGGGTTTCTTCGCCTTGGCGTCAATCGCCGGAGCCAGATCCACCAGTCCGTGCTTCAAAAAGATGGCGAGGTTCGTCAGCGCGGCGTCATCCAGGCCGGCGGAGAAGTTGTGCTTGGGGTTGGCGGCGCCCTTCAGGGCGTCCTTGATCTGGTCCACGCTCTTGGCCCGGACAGCCATGAGTCCCGTGAAGCCGGTGCGGTGGGAGCCGGAGCCGTAGGCGCCGTCCTTGCCGCGGTAGTCCCAGCCGTGGCACTCCTTGCACCGCCATGTGGCCGGGCCCTTCAGCTTGTTGGTGGTCTGGAGCGCCCACAGGGGATGGTCCCCTGAGGGCTCCTTCGCCCCGGGCACCGCCTTCCACCATTTGTCATAGAGCCTGCCGCCCAGGGCGATGGCGCCCGGCGACGGAGCCTGCGCGACGGCGGCCGTGACGGACCCGAAACCGGCACCGAGAAAGCAGACCAGCGCCGCGGCAACCCAGGTGCACCTTATCCTCATCTCACATCCCTCCATTCGAGCGCGGACCATGCCCGCTCCTTCGGGAGCAGCGCGGCCGAATTTATGATTGCAAGACCCTCAAATCCCATATTCGTATATATTGCGCTTTTCCCCCCGCGGAATCATCCAAGCGGGCTATTCCGGAAAAAAGAGGGCTACCCGCCGGATAGCCCTTTTGGGCCAGGCCTTCGTGCCTCAGGGATGTGAACGCGGAAAAGAAAGAGCCCCCGAGAAGGGACCCTTTCAGGCGGGACGGCTGAAGAGGCGAACGGGGCGGGCGAGCCCCCCGCCGATCAGAAGGCCACGGCCAATCCCACCATGCCGATGACCTCGTCGGTGCGCCCGTTGTTCGAGGCGCGGGCACTGAAGGCGTCGAGGTAGAGGTATTCGACCTTGAGCCCGAGCGACCAGCTTCCGGCCTCCTTGGGCATGGGGAGCGGGATGCTGGCCGTGGCCGCCACGGAGACGAAACCCAGGTTGGCCTCCTTGCCGTTCTTCTTGAAGTAGTAGTCATCCCCGCTGAACCCGACCGTCACCGGGACGCCGAAGGTGAAGGGGACGGCCCCGATTTTCCCCTCGAAGGAGGGGCGGAGGCCGATCTCCCAGTAGGCGTCCTCGGTGCCGCCCTTGTCCTTGGTCTCCCAGGCGAACATGACGTAGGGGCTCAGCTTGAAGGGGAACCGCGTCATCTTGATCAGGTCGCCGTCGTCGAAGGTAAACTTGAGCTGGACTTCGTGGATGTCCTCGAAGACGTCGGAGGGGTAGTGATAGAGGGTGTAGCCGGCGCCGATGGTCAGGGGGCCCACGCCGAAGTCCACTCCCGCAAGGTAGTCGATCTCGTAGTGCTTCTTGTTCCCGGCGCCCTTCTCCTCGTGAATGCTGTTCCACACGCCGGCCCAGGGCGTGATGCTGAAGTCCTTGCCCTTGTACGCGTTCCAGTAGAGGTTGGCGTAAGGCTGGTAGATCACGCCCTCGTCTTGCTGCTGAATCCCTCGGAAGAAATAGGCCGTGGGGAAATCGATCCCGCCCGAGAGCGAGAAGAGGGGCGGTTTCTCCTCCGCGGCGCGTGCGGGCGAGGGCGCCAGTCCCTCCCCCGAGGCCACCAGGGCGGCGAACGCGGCGACGGCCAGGAACGAGGTGAATTTCTTCTTCATGGCTGCCCTTCCTCCTTGAAAAGTGGAAGCTCCCCGAAGCCACGCCGGGGCTCCCCCGTTCGGCGGCCGGGCGCGACATGAGCGGCTATTATCCCGAGGAATGTTTCGGGGGGGTTTCACTGAAATTTCCTGGGCGTTAAAAGCGGAGGCCCCGCCCGGCCGTGCCGCCCCGGGAGGCCTCCGAGGTTTGACACCCGCCGGGGGCGCGTGATAGCAAGAGCCGGAATTTCCTGGCATTTTTCGAACCGACCGCAGGCAAGGAGCCCGGGGCAATGACCAACCCCATCCGTCCGATCATCGTCGAGGGCAGCCAAGTGCAGCCTTTCGAGCTCCATCCGGGCATCCGGGCCCGGCGGCTGGTCACCCAGGCCAAGCACGGCGCCCGGCTCTCCCTGAGCACCGTGGAGTTCGCCCCCGGTTGCGGCGAGCCCTGGCACGACCACCAGGACAAGGACACCGTGGCCACCATCATCGAGGGCAACGGCGTCTACTGGGTGATGGAGCCCGACGGGCCCAAGTCCATCGAGTGCGGGACGGGCGACGCCGTCTTCTCGCCCGCCTGGTCCTGCCACAAGATGACCAACCCCTACGACAAGCCCCTGAAGGTGGTGGCGTCCCAGCACCCCTCGGCCACGGGGGGCTGAGCCGGTCCGCCCGGAATCCGATTCGAGGAGAGCGCATTGGCCGCCACGCGAAGCGTCAAGGTTCCCCCGCGCGCCCTCAAGCGCGCGACCATGCTCTGGAGCAAGGAGTTCACCGAGCGCGTCGCCCGCGACATGGAGGACTGGGGCGGCCGGGAGTTCATGGAGATCTTCATGAACTTCTGCTACGGCGGCCTCTACGACCGGAACGTGCTCCCCCAGAAGACGCGCGAGCTGTGCGCCGTGGCCGCCTGCGTCATGGCGAACGCCCTGCCCCAGCTCCGCACCCACATCCAGGCCGCCTGGAACTGCGGGGCCAGCAAGCGCGAGATCATGGAGGTCATCCTCCAGATGCTCACCTACTGCGGCGCGCCCTACATGCTCCAGGCCGCCCGGCTCGCCCGGCACGACGTCTTCCCCCACCTCAAGAAGGGGCAGAAGGCGTCCCTCGCCCCGGCGGGGACGGGCGCCGCCGCCCCGAAGGCGGCGAAGAATGCGGCCCGGAAGAAGCCCGCTCGCCCAAAGGCCGCCCGGCGCCCCGGGCGGCCCAAACGGACAATCCGCTGACGAGGCATTCATCCGCGCAACCGCTGCGCACGGAATCGAGACGAAGAAGGAGCCACACGCGATGGGCCGCAGACTCGTGGATCTCAGCATCCCCCTCCAGAACGCCCCGATGGAAGCCAACCCGACGAACATCCGGTACATCCCCCACTTGGAGCTGGGCCGCAGCCGCGCCAAGGCCTACAAGTTCCCGGACGTGAGCTACTTCCCCGACTCCATGCACTGCGCGACCGAGGACGTGTCGCTCTCCACCCACAGCGGCACCCATCTGGACTCCCCGTTCCACTACGGCCCCACCTGCGAGGGGAAGCCCTCGAAGACCATCGACCTGGTGCCGCTCGAGTGGCTCTACGGCGACGGCGTGGTGCTCGACTTCCACGACGCCCCGCGCGGCCACAACATCACCGTCGAGGAGACCAAGGCCAAGGTGAAGGCCCTCGAGGCGAAGGGCCGCAAGCTCAAGCCCATGGACATCGTCCTCATCCGCACCGACCACACGACCAAGCATCTCTACAGCCACGACTTCGAGCAGACCCATCCCGGCATGAGCGTGGACGCCACCGAGTGGCTGGTGGACCAGGGCATCAAGGTCATGGGAATCGACGCCTGGGGCTTCGACATGCCCGTCGGCAAGATGGTCGCCGAGCGCCTCAAGGGGAACCCCAAGGACTTCTTCGGCAGCCACTATCTCGGCCGCAAGAAGGAGTACATCCACGCCGAGAAGCTGGTGAACCTCGACAAGATCCCCGAGTTCGGCTTCGCCGTCTCGATGTTCCCGATCCGGATCGAGCGCGCCAGCGGCGCCTGGATCCGCGCGGTGGCGATCCTCGAGAATTGACGCCGCGGCGGGGAACCGAACCTGCGGTATAATGGACGCGGCGGGGGTCGGCCCCCCCGCGCGGACATTCCCGGAGGACTCACCATGGAGCAGCGGAACGAATCGGCTCTACCGCACGCCCCGGAGCTGGCGCTCTCGGGCCGCAAGGCCCTCGCCCCCGCCCTGGCCGCCATCCTGCTCGGCGCGGCCCTCATCGCGGGCGCCGGCTTCGCGGGCCCCGAGGCCCTGCACGAGGCGGCCCACGACTCCCGCCACGCCCTCGGCTTCCCCTGCCACTAAAGGGGGGCGGACGGGCATGCCGGTTTTCCGCCGCATCCTCTTCACCGCCGCCCTGGCGGGGCTGCTGACCGGCCTCGCCGCGACGGCCTTCCACTCCCAGCGCGTCCTCCCGCTCATCCTCCAGGCCGAGACCTACGAGCGCGCCGCCGGGGGCGAGCGGCCCGAGGCCGCCCGGGTCCTGGACGGCCCCGGCCGCCTCGCCCTGACCGCCGTGGCCAACGTGCTCACCGCCATGGGTTTCGGCCTCCTCCTCGCGGCGGCCTTCTCCCTGCGCGGGGGGGCCGGCATCGGCTGGAAGGAGGGCCTCCTCTGGGGGCTCGGGGGCTTCGCCTCCTTCAGCCTGGCGCCCGCGCTGGGGCTTCCGCCCGAGCCGCCCGGCACCCTCGCCGCGCCCCTCGCCCTGCGCCAGATGTGGTGGGCCCTCGCCGCCCTCTCCACGGCGGGAGGCCTCGCCCTCCTCGTCTTCGCCAGCGGGGACGCCTGGAAGTTCCTGGGCGCCGCGCTCCTCGCCCTGCCCCATCTCATCGGCGCCCCCCACCCTCCCGGGCCGGGGGGCCCGGCGCCCGAGTCCCTCCAGAGGGCCTTCGCCGCCGCCTCGCTCGCGGCCTCGGCCCTGCTCTGGCTCCTGCTGGGCGCCCTCTCGGGCTTCTTCTACCGGCGCCTCGCGCGCGCCTAAAGGAGGCCGCCATGCCCGCGGGAGAGTGGGACCGCCGCCCCTGGGGCGGCTATCTCGTCCTCGCCGACGAGCCCGACCACAAGGTGAAGCGCATCACCGTGGACCCGGGCCAGCGCCTGAGCCTCCAGCGCCACCAGAAGCGCGGCGAGCACTGGTACGCCGTCTCGGGCGAGGGCGTCGTGACGCTCGACGGCGAGGACATCCCGATGCTCCCCGGGGACGCCGTGGACATCCCCCAGGGGGCCTGGCACCGGGTGCGCAACCCGGGGGCCCTGCCCTTCGTCTTCATCGAGGTGCAGCGCGGCAGCTACTTCGGCGAGGACGACATCGAGCGCAAAGAGGACGACTACGGGAGGAAGTGAGGCGGGATTCCATTCCTTCCGTACCGGAGCCCTACCCCTCCTCCACTATGATATGATTTTCCTGTTCGCCGCCCCGGCGGTGGAGGGATCACGCCATGAAGCCGGACGACCTCCTCAAGCAGAAGCGCGCGGAAATCCTCCGGGCCGTGGAGCGCTACGGCGCGCGGAACGTGCGCATCTTCGGCTCCGTGGCGCGGGGCGAGACCGACGAGAAGAGCGACATTGACCTGCTCATCGATCCGGGCCCCGAGATGAGCCCCTTCACCCACGCGGAACTCGAAATGGAACTGGAAGAACTCCTGGGCCGGAAGGTCCACCTCATCAGCGCGCGGGGTCTGCGCCCGCGTGTCCGAGAGAATGTGATGCGGGACGCCGTGCCGCTGTGAGGGACGACCGGCTGTGGTTTCTCGATATCCTTGAAGCCGCCGCGCGCATCGAGGAACATGCCGCCAAAGGCAGGGAAGCTTTCCTCCGGGATGAGTTCCTCCAGGTCTGGATGCTCCACCACCTTCAAATCATCGGCGAGGTCGCGGCGGGACTTTCCCAGGAATTACGGGCGCGCCACCCCCAACCTTCATGGAGAGCGGCCATCGCCTTGCGGAACGTGGTGGTGCACCAGTACTTCGTCCTTGATCTCGAAGAGATATGGAAAGCCGCAACCGTGCACTTGCCCCCCTTCAAGCGGCAGGTGCAACAAATCCTGGCCGAGATAGACTCGCAGGGAATATGAGCCGAGATAGACTCGCAGGGAATATGAAAGGCTCGGGATATAGCAAAAGCGGCATCGAGCGCAAAGAGGACGACTACGGGATAAAGTAGGGGGAAGGAACGTGTGGGCCTCGGAATTGCCTGATTCGCTCTTTGGGTGTCATTCTGAGCGAAGCGAAGAATCTTCGGGAATTACCCCCGCATCAGGTCCGCCCACCCCGGATTGACCGATTCGATCAACGCGATCTTCCTCTCTCGCTTCCAGCCCTTGATATGCTTTTCACGGGCGATGGCCGCCTCTACATCGTTCGTTTCTTCGAAATAGACCAGGCGTCCAATGTCGTATCTTGAAGCAAATCCGGGTTTCGTCTTGTTGCGATGCTCAAAAGCCCTTCGCGTCAAGTTGCTCGTGATACCGGCGTAGAGCCGCCGCGAGTAATTCGCCACGATGTAGACGAAGTAACTCTTGCTCATGCTTCTCTCGCGCAAGACAAGAACCCATCGGCTATCTTCCTGGCCGGAGCGCCGTTAGCCGATCGCCGCCATTCACGAAGATTCTTCGCTTCGCTCGGAATGACACCATTAAAACCTGCTCCAGAAAGATGGCGGTAAGGATTTTCCCCTACCCCCTCATCCCCTCCAGCGCCTTGCCCAGCCGCTCGACGCCGCGCTCGCACTCCTCCTTGGAGCAGGAGTAGGCGAGGCGCAGGTAGCCCTCCCCGCTCGTGCCGAAGACGGCGCCGTCCACCGTGGCGATGGCGTGCCCGTTGAGGAGCTTGTCCGCCACCTCGCCCGAGGTCTTCCCGAAGACCTTCACGTTGGGGAAGGCGTAGAAGGCCCCCGTGGGCTCGGCCAGGGTCACCCCCTCGATGGAGCGCAGCCCCTCGGTGATGACCCTGCGCCGCGCGCCGAAGGCCTGGCGCATCTCCTCCACGCAGTCCTGGCTCGCGGTGAGGGCCTTGGCCGCCCCGTGCTGGATGAAGGTGTTGACGCAGACTGTCGTGTACTGGCGCACCTTGAGGAGGTGGCGGGTGATCTCGGGGCTCGCCACCGTCCAGCCGAGGCGCCAGCCGTCCATGCTGTACACCTTGGAGAAGCCGTTGATGATGACGGTGCGCTCGGCCATGCCCGGCAGCGAGTAGATGCTCGGGGCGCAGGGCTCGGGGAAGTAGATGCGGGCGTAGATCTCGTCCGACATCACGACGAGGTTGTGCTTGACCGCCACGGCGGCCAGCTTCTTGAGCTCATCGAGGGAGACCGTGGTGCCCGTCGGGTTCCCCGGGGAGGTGATGCAGAGCATCTTGGTGCGCGGGGTGATGCGCTTCTCCACCTCCTCGGCGCGCAGCGCGAAGCTGTCCTCCTCCCGGGTGGGCACCTCGACCGGCACGCCCCCGGCGAGGGAGGCGCAGGACTTGTAGTGGTGCCAGTTGGGGTCGGAGACGAGCACCTCGTCGCCGGGGTTCACGAGGGCCAGCATGGAGACCAGGATGCCCTCGTTCGCCCCGGCCATGACGATGACCTGCTCGGGCTTGGTCTCCACCCCGGTGTCGATCTCGGTGCGGGCGGCGATGGCCTTGAGGAGGGGGGCTATCCCCGCGTTGGGGGCGTAGTGCACGTCGCCGCGCGCGAGGCTCTCGGCCGCCGCCTGCTTGGCGTGGGCCGGGGTGTCGAAGTCGGTGCGCCCGATCTGCCAGTGGATGACGTCCCGCCCCGCCGCCTCGAGCTTGGTCACGGCGTCGAACACCTTGCGGATGCCCGAGAAGGGGACCTCCTTCAGCCGCCGGGCGGCCACGGCCTGCGGGTCGAATCTCGCGTTCATGCGGAGCGCCTCCTGCGGATGAATTGCGCCGGGTGGGCCGGAAGCGGCTCTTATATAGCGCGGCGCCGGGCCGCGCAAGGCGGGGAGGGGGTATCCGCCCGCCGGGGCAGGCCCCTGGCTCGGGACCGCTCGGCCTACCCGCGCGGTAGGGCGGCCACAGGGGGCCGCCCTGCAGCCGATTCCCGCCCCAGATCGGGCCGAAGCACGAAATTGCTGCGATTTGCGCGAAATTGCGGTAGCGGGCGGCGCGGCGGGAGGAGGTATCTTTCCGGGGGGCGGGGCATGCCTGTAGGGGCGGGTTTGAAACCCGCCCCTACGGATCCCGGCGCGCCGGACGCCCCCGCCGCAGGCCGTCTCGCGAATTGAGGGGAATTGAGGGGAAAAGCGCATCAAAAAATAGGAGGCCCCGACACGCTAGTAACGGTTAATAACGGATATTGAGGGGAAAAGCGCATCAAAAAACAGGAGGGGCGGTCGACTGTATCCTTTTACAGCAGGGTGCCCCTGAGCACCGTCACGGCCTGGCCCCCGAGGAGGACGCGCTCGCCCATCACCGTGACCCGCACCACCCCTCCCCGCGCCGAGGCCTGGAAGCCGGTCATCTCGGTCTTCTTCAGGCGCTTCCCCCAGAAGGGCCCCAGGCAGCAGTGGGCCGAGCCGGTGACGGGGTCCTCCTCGATGCCGGAGCCGGGGGCGAAGAAGCGCGAGACGAAGTCGTACTTGGGCCTCTCGGAGCGGCAGGTGACGATCACCCCGCGCACGGGCAGGGCCCGGAGGAGGGCGTGGTCCGGCGCGAGGGCCCGCAGGGTCTCCTCGGAGTCCACCTCGACCAGGAAGTCGAACCGGCTCCTCCCCACGTACCTCGGCGTGGCGCCCAGCGCCTCGGCCAGTCCCTCCGGCGGCTGGGCGGGCTCCTCGCGGGTGGCCGGGAAGTCCATCTCGATCCAGTCCCCGGCGCGGCGGCAGGCGAGCGGGCCGCTCTTCGTGTGGAAGCGGATCTCCTCGGAGGGCTTCTGGAGGCCCTCCTCCCAGAGCACGTGGGCGCTGGCGAGGGTGGCGTGGCCGCACAGGGCGATCTCGACGGTGGGGGTGAACCAGCGGAGGCCCCAGCCGTCCGGGCGCTTCGCGAGGAAGGCGGTTTCCGAGAGATTCATCTCGCGGGCGACGCGCTGCATCCACTCCGGGTCGGCCGGGGCGCCGAGGAGGCAGACGGCGGCCGGGTTCCCCGCGAAGGGGACGGCCGTGAAGGCGTCGACCTGGAGGAGGGGACAGGGCATGCGTCAGGCCTCTTCCACCGGGTCGCCCCGGCGGATGGTCCCGCCCTCGAGGATCTCGGCGTTCAGGCCCGAGCGATCCTCGAGCGCCGCCTTGAGGCCGGAAATTCCTATGAGACCCTCGAGGTGGAGGCAGGGCTGGTTGATGCGCACCCCGCGCAGGAGGGCCCCCCCGATGCGGAAGGGCCTGCCCACGAGGCGCCCGAGGTCCACGCCCCGGGTGACGAGGTTGCGGCGGCTGTGCTCCGGGCGGAGCGCGATGCCGCTGTCGCGGGCCATGGCCTCGAGGGCCTCGGCCGAGATCAGGGTGATCTGGCAGCCCGGGTCGGAGGAGGAGTGGGTGCCCGCGCCCTCGGAGTAGCGGTCCCCCCGCAGCCCCCTGCCCACCAGGGCCTCGGCCGCGAGGACGCCCTCCATGGGCTCCTTGCCGATCGAGGCGAGGAAGATGCCCTCCACCACGCCCTGGGCCGCCGCGTTCCGGGCCATCGAATTGTCCTCCTAGAGGTGCTTCCGGATGAGCTTCTCCGCCTCCGACTCGCTCGGGAAGCGGTGGGTCTGGAGCTTCGAGTAGAGGAGCTTGCCCTCGAGGGTGAGCTCGAAGGCGCCCACGCGAAACTTGCCGCCCTCGTTCCCGGCAATCTCGAGCCGGGGGAACTTCCTCTTCAGCGCTTGAGCCAACTGCTCAAACTGGGGCTGGTAGTTTCACCTCTGGCAGTACTCGACGTGGAGCTTCATGCCGGTCCTCTCGCTGTGGAACGGGCGACGCCGCCGGAGCATCCTCGCACCCGGGGCGGAAGGAGGCAAGGGCGCTCCTAATGCCGGTGGCGGTGGTGCAGGTCAGGATAATGGGGATGGCTGTGGACGAGGGGTTCGTGGCGATGCGGGTGGCTGTGCGGCCCCCGGGGGTCCATGCCGGGCGGATGCCCGTGCTGGTGGTGCGCGTCGTGCTCGTGCCAGTGCTCGTGCTCCATCTCCCCGTGCGCGTGGGGATGTTCGTGGCGCTCGGTCAAGTGAAGCCATATCCCCCCGCCCATCAGAAGCGCCGCCGCGATGAACGAGGCCGAGAGAGGCTCCCGCAGGAGGAGAAGGGCCACGCCCGAACCGATGAAAGGGGCCAAGGAGAAATACGCCCCCGTCCTCGCGGTCCCGAGATGGCGCAACCCAAGGACGAAGAGGACGAGGCTCAGCCCATAGCCGAAGAAACCCACGATGAGCGCGGAGGCGAGCGTTGTCAGCCCCGGAAGAGATGCGCCACTCCCCCAGGCAAGGCCCCCGTTCACCAATCCGGCCACGAGGCCCTTCAGGCAGGCGATCTGGACCGGGTCCCCGCCCGAGATACGTCCGGTGAGGTTGTTGTCGATCCCCCACGCAAGGCAGGCGCCCGCGATGGCGAGCGGCCCGGCCAGCCCGCCCCAGCCGGGCGCACCATCCCAGGAGAGGAGACATCCGCCGGCCACGATGGCCGCCATGCCCAGGGCGATTCGCCGGTCGAAGTTCTCCCGGAAGGCGAACCACGCCAGAAGCGCCGTGAACACTCCCTCCAGGTTGAGCAGCAGCGAAGCCGCCGAGGCAGGGGTGATGGACAGCCCCGCCATCAAGAGCACCGGCCCCGCGATCCCTCCGCTCAGGATGGCGCCCCCGAGCCAGGGCAGGTCCGGCAGGCGCAGAGGGGCTTCTCTCGCCCCGCCCGTGCCGGACCGCATGGTCCGGCCGAGCAGGACCATGCCCAGGCCTATTCCCGATCCGAGGTAGAAGAGCCCCGCCAGGAGATGGGGCGAAACGCTTCCCAGCAGGATTTTCGCGAGGGGAGTGCTCAGGCCGAACAGGAGGGCCGCGCCGACGGCGAAGGAGACTCCCTTCCGTTCAGCGGAAATCATCTCCAAGACGATTCTCCCGGCGGGGTCCTGGCGCGCGGCTCCAGTATATCCGTTTGGGCCGCCGCGCTCAGCGCTCCTCGGGGGGCTTGATGGCGCGGAACTCGCGCCAGAGGAGGTAGTTGTACGCCATGCGGATGCCGGCCGAGATGAAGAGCGGGGCCGAGAGGGAGACGAAGCCCATGAGGTAGCCCGAGAGGGAGGGTCCCGTCATCCGGGCCACCCCCCGGGCGAGGTTGGTCATCCCCGTCATGGCGGATCGCTCCCGGGGGCCCACGATGGCCACCATGTAGGAGTGCCGGGTGGGGACGTCCATCTGGGAGATGAACTCCCGGAGGAGGTAGGTCGCCACCGCCACCTGGAACGAGGGGGCGAGGGGCAGCAGCACAAGGAGGAGGTTCGAGGGGAGCTGGGAGAAGACCATGGTGTTGAGGAGCCCGATGCGCCGGGAGATCCAGGCGGCGGCCATATAGGAGGAGGCGGAGAGCACATGGCTCGCCGCGAAGAGGACCCCGATGGCGCCCTCCTCCACCCCGAACCGGCGGAAGAACCAGTAGGCGAACAGCGCCCCCGGCATGAAAGCCCCGCCCACGCTGTCCAGGCCGGAGAGGGCGGCCAGCCGGAAGATGATCCGCCGCGAGCGCGGGCTCACCCTCCAGCCCCACGCTCCGCCGGGGGCGGGCGCCTCCTCCACCGCCGGGGAGAGGCGCAGGAAAAGGAAGGCCGAGAGGAGGTTCATGGCCGGGTAGACGGCGAGCACCCAGCGGAAAGAGAGGGCCTCATCCATCCCCGCCCAGGCCCGCAGGAGGGGCGGCGCCCCGCCCAGGAGCGCCCCCAGGGCGTGGGCGGTGTCGAGGGCGATCCCGTGCCCGGCGTAGACGATGGTGCGCTTCTCGTCCGGCGCGGTCGAAGGGAGGATGGCCTGCTCGAGCGTGTAGATGGCGCCCCGGTCCATCCCCGAGCCGCTCAGCATCCCGAGGAAGGCGCCGAGCGCGATCGCGGGGAGCGAGCTCCCGGCGATCACCAGGGAGCTCCCCGCGAAGGCGAGAAGGGAGAGACCGGACAGCACCGCGCGGCGGCCCAGCCGGTCGGCGAAGAGGCCCACGAAGAGCATGGCCGCCGCCATCCCAGCCAGCCCCGAGGCGACGACCAGCCCCACCTGGAAGGCGCCGTGGCCCGTCTTCACCAGGTAGAGGGCGAGCAGGACGCTCGCCATGCCGATGCCCATGCTGCGCAGGAAGGCGGTGCAGTAGATGATCGTCCTATCGCGCATGAAACTCCCGGCCCGGGCGGACGCGGGGCGAGCCCGGCCGCCTTTTCGTCAAGCGGAGGGCCCCCCCGCCGGGGGGGCGGGATCCCGCACGGCGAGGGCGAAGACGGCCGCCGCTCCCAGCATGAGGAGGGCGATCAGGTCGAAGGCGCTCCCGTACCCCATCCGGGCGATGAGGAAGCCGGCGAGGATGGGCCCCGCCGACTCCCCGATGTCCCAGATGGTGCCGAAGACGCCCATGGCCGAGCCCATCCGGCCCGCCTTCACGAGGTCCGCCACCAGGGCGGTGGTGCAGGGCGTCACGGCGGCCACGCCCAGCCCCAGCAGGAGGGAGAGCCCCATCAGGGGCCAGAACCCCGCCGCCCGGAAGAGGAGCGGGAGCACCGCGGCGCACAGCACCAGCCCGGCCAGGATGACCGGCTTGCGGCCCACCCGGTCCGAGAGCCCGCCCGTCAGCGGCTTGACCGCCGTCGCGGTGGCGAGCTTGACCCCAAGGACGAGGGCGATCTGGGCGTCGTTCAGCCCCTCCGCCTTGCCGTAGATCGGCAGGAAGCCCAGGAAGGCCCCGTAGCCCACGTACATCATAGCTTCGAGGGAGGACGCGATGAGGATGGGCGGGCTGGAGAGCACCTCGGCCACCCCCTCGCGGAAGCGGCGCGAGCGCGAGGAGAGGGTGTCCCCGGCCGGCTTCTCCTCCTCCCGCTCGGGCAGGCGCAGCACCATGAGGAGGGGGAGCACGCCCAGCGCCCCCACCAGGAGATAGGTGGCGGTGTAGGAGCCCGCCGTGGCGAAGAGCACCAGCCCTCCGGCGAGCGGCCCCACGGTCGCCCCGATGTCGGTGGCCGAGGCGAACCAGCCCAGCTTGGCCCCCCTCCCCTCCTCCGCCAGGGAGGCCACGTAGGCCGAGGCGACCGGCGAGAAGATGGCGGTGGCGAAGCCGTGCAGGAAGCGCAGGAGGAGGAGCGAGTAGGGCCCCGTCACGAAGGGGTAAAGAAAGGGCGGAAGCGCGAAGAAGAGGCAGCCCAGGAGCATCATGCGCTTCTTTCCCAGCACGTCCGAGAGGGCGCCCGCCGGGAGCTTGACGAAGATGCCGGTGACGGTCGAGGCCGCCACGATGAGGCCCAGGAGCTCGGGGGCGGCCCCCAGGTCCTGGGCGAAGCGGGGCAGCACCGGGCTCCGCGCCATCTGGTAGCCCAGGCGGGAGACCATCCCCGCGAGCACGATGGCCATGAAGGGCTGCATGGCCTACTCCTCGGGCACGTAATGGGGCAGGTGCTCCCACCGGCCCTGGGGCGTCTTGACCGGCCGGGTGCCCGTCCCGGGGAGGGAGCGCACCGGCTCGGCCTCGAAGTCCACGGGGGGCATCCGGTTGTCGAAGCCCGGGTTCTTGTGGGTCACGCTCAGGGAGAGCGCCACCGCCGCCTCGGCCTGGATCAGGCCGAGCTTGCGCGCGGCCACGGCGATGCGGGTCTGGCAGCGGCTGTCCACGTTATTCAGGCTCGCCGCCTTGGCCGCCGAGCCCACGGCGATCCCCAGGTCCACGTTCCGGAGGTTGCACTGGGGGCCCATGAACTCCAGGTCCGCGCTCCTCTCGCGCAGCGCCTTCGCCGCCTCCATGAACTCGGCGCAGGTGGCGTAGCCGCACATGCCGCAGTCGTAGATGGGGGGATACCAGTCCTTGAGCCCGATGAAGAGGACGGCGTCGATGCGCTCGGCCATGGCCGCGTCGCGGAACCAGATCTCCTGCCGCCGCTCCCGCCCCCGCGCCCGCATCCACTCGGCCAGGCGCTTGAGGGTGGGCTTGTCGTCCACGATGACGGTCTCGATGAAGAGGGGCCTCCCCTTGAGGAAGAGCTGCCCGCCCGACTTGGGCGCCGTCACCGCCGCCGCCGCGCACAGCTCGGCCACCGTCCGCACCGCGCCCGCCTTGATCCGCTCGATGCCGCTCAGCATGAAGACTCCTTTCTCCCCGCCCCGCCGTCACGGGGCGATGGGCTTCCCCTTGAAGTATGCGTACAGGCCGTCCAGTGCGGCCGCCGCGTTCTTGAGGCGATCCTCGTCGCCGGCTTGGCTCAGCGCGATGCCGTCGAAGAGGCGCGCCAGGCCGGGCGCCTCCTCGCGGCCGAACTTGCCGTCCTTCATGTCGATGTCGTGCACGATCTCGGCGATGGTCCGAAGGGCCGGGTCGTCCAGTCCGGCGCCCTCCAGCAGGACCTCGAAGGTGCACAGGTCCCCCTCGTGCGTGAACTCGGCCTCGAACATGTCGAAGCGGATCTCGCCCGGCCCGGGCGAATGGATATTGGAGGACACGAAGCGGAAGCGCGCATCGGGGTCGATGAAGCGCCGGATGAGCCAGGCGCTCGCCATCCGGTCCACGTGGACGTCCCGCCGCGTGACCCAAGTGCGGCCCTCGGCCCCTTCCAGGAGGTCCGCCCGCCGGCGGGCCGCCTCCGGCCCGGCCTCGGCCCGCCCGGCGGGGCGCAGCGCGCTTTCCAGGGCGGCCACCGCGCCCTCGGCGGTCTCCCGGCCCGGCGCCCCGAAGAAGTCCAGGGCCGCGATCTCGTGGAGGCGCTTCCGCAGCCGGGCAAGTGCCGCGCCGTCGTTCTCGCGCTTGCCTCCCTCCCCTCCCGCGGCCAGGGCCTCCTGCGCCGCGCGGGCCTCCCGGGCGAGCTCGGCGTACTCGGCGCCCCGGGCCTCCTGGAAGAGCGCCCGCACCTCTTGGTCCGTCAGGCCGTCCACGAACTGCGCCTCGCAGAGGGAGGCTTCCCCTCCCCCCTGGACGATCTCCCGGACGACCCACTGGAAGTCCTCCGTGGTCTGGGCGGTCCGAGGGAGGACGTAGACCGAGTTCTTGATGGCCACCGACCCCAGGCCCTGCAGCCGGCGCCAAATCTTGACGCGGAAATAGGCAGGCGACGGCGGGATGCGATGGATGAGGAGAAGCCAATTGCCTTCCGCAGTCCGGTCCATACCACCTCCTTGCTTGATAGAACAACTGTATCTTACCTATAAAGCAACTGCAATATCATTTTTCCCGGATTCTCCGCGGAGGCGGCGCAAAGGAGACCCCGGCGTCCTTGACTGCCCCCCGGTTCGCGTCAATCATGGCCCTGGCCTTTCTTCGATAATTCCAATCCTGGAGGGAAAATGGCGGGCATCGTCAGCGTGGGGGCCTACGTGCCCTTCTACCGGCTGGGAGGGGAGGCGGTCCGGGCGGTGTGGGGAGCGGGGGACGCCAAGGCCTCCCGTCCCGTGGCGGGCTTCGACGAGGACGCCATCACCCTGGGGGTCGAGGCCCTGATCAACGCGGCGGGCTGGGGGGAGGCTCCCGTCGGCGCCCTCTACCTCGCCTCGACGAGCCTCCCCTACGCCGAGAAGTCGAACGCGGCCGTCCTCGCCGCCGCGGCGGACCTGCCCGAGACCCTCTACGCCGCCGATCTGACGGGCTCCCTGCGGGCCGGGACCTCGGCCCTGCTCGCCGCGCTCGACGCCGTAAAAGCGGGCTCGGCCGAGCGCGCCGCCGTGGTGGCCTCCGAGGTGAGGCCCGCGCGGCCGGGAGGCCCGGACGAGCTCGCCTTCTGCGACGCCGCCGCCGCCGTTATCGTGGGCCAGGGGGAAGATGTCGCCGCCGAGGTCGAGGCGGTCCACTCCTGGACGGAGGACTTCATCGATCGCTGGCGGATTCCGGGCGAGGGGGAGGTCCTCGCCGGGGACGCCAAGTTCATCCAGGACTACGGCTACATCCGCCAGACGGCGGCGACGGTGGAGGGCCTCCTCAAGAAGACGGGCGCCACGCGGGAGGACATCGCCCGCGTCCTCGTCTACGCCCCGGACGCCCGCACCCACGCCGGCATCTGCGCCAAGCTGGGCTTCCCGCAGGGGGCCTACCCCGAGCGCCCCCTCGTCGCTCGCCTGGGGGACGCGGGGGCGGCGGCACCCCTGCTCGCCCTGGTCGAGGCTCTCCAGGGGGCCGAGCCGGGCGAGCACATCCTGGTCGCGGGGCACGGGAGCGGGGGGGACGCCCTCCTCCTCCGGGCGACGGAGAAAGTTCATCAACTGCGCGCCGCGCGCGGGGTGGCGTGGTCCCTCGAGCGGGCGAGGCCCCTCTCCTCCTACGGCAAGTGGCTGCGCTTCCGGGGGATGGGGCCCGAGGAGGAGATCCGCCCCTTCAGCTCCCCGAGCATCCTGTGGAAGGAGAGCCGGGCGAGCATGCGCCTCCGGGCCGGGAAGTGCCGGAAGTGCGGGGAGGTCCAGTACCCCCGCCAGCGGGTGTGCAACGGCTGCGGGACCAAGGACCAGTGGGACGAGAAGAAGCTCTCCCGGCGGGGCAAGATCTACACCTTCACCCACGACTACCTCCCTCCCTCGCCCGAGGGCTATATCAGCATGGCCACGGCGGACCTCGACGGCGGAGGCCGCTTCTACGCCCAGATGACGGACCACGACAAGAAATGGGTGAAGGTGGGGGCGGAGGTGGAGCTCGTCTTCAGGCTTCTCCACCGGGGGGATGGGTATTACAATTACTTCTGGAAGCTGCGGCCCGCCTAACATCCGCGGCCAAGGACGCCCGTAGGAACGGTTCGCGAACCGCCCCTGCGGATACATCGGCCAAAGGGGATCGCCATGACCAAGAACATCTCGGGCAAGGTGGCCATCATCGGCGCGGGCATCACGAAGTTCGGGGAGCTCTTCGAACAGAGCTACAACGACCTCGTGGTGGAGGCCGTCTTCGACGCCTACCAGGACGCGGGCATCACAGGGGACGACGTCGAGGCCGCCTGGCTCGGCACCTACCTCCCCCTGGGCTGGGGCTTCGACGGCACGGGCGGGCCCTCGCTCGCCGAGGCGCTGAACCTCTACCCCAAGCCCGTCTCCCGCGTGGCGAACTACTGCACCACCGGGATGGAAGCCGTCCGCATGGGCGCCATGGCGGTGGCGTCGGGGCTCTACGACGTGGTGCTCGCCGTGGGCGCCGAGAAGATGCGCGAGGTGCCCCCGCGCGGGAGCCTCGTGGCCCAGCACGTGGAGAAGCTCCACCCCATGTACGCCAAGGGCCGCACCGCGCCGGGCAGCTTCGCGGTGCTCGCGACGCGCTACTTCAACGAGTACGGGGCCTCGAAGGAGGACCTGGCCGAGGTCGCCGTGAAGAACCACTACCACGGCTCCCTGAACCCCAAGGCCCACTTCCGCAAGGAGATCACCAAGGAGCAGGTGCTGAAGGCCCCGATGGTGACCGAACCGCTGGGCCTCTTCGACTGCTGCCCCACCACCGACGGCTCGGCCGCCGTGGTGCTCTGCCGGGCCGACCTGGCCGAGAAGCGCTTCGGCAAGAAGGACTACGTCCTCATCGAGGGGATGGGCCTCT
Source organism: Candidatus Tectomicrobia bacterium (assembly GCA_016192135.1). NCBI lineage: Bacteria > Pseudomonadati > Candidatus Tectimicrobiota > Candidatus Tectimicrobiota bacterium. The sequence continues at coordinate 24,607 of JACPUR010000007.1, forward strand.
CCTGCGCCACCGGCTACATCACCACCGCCTTCAACCCGCGCTTCGACTTCCTGGGCTTCGAGGCCACCCGCGAGGCCGCCCGCCAGGCCTACGCCCAGGCGGGCATCACGAACCCCCGGGAGCAGCTCGACCTGGCCGAGGTCCACGACTGCTTCACCATCACCGAGCTCCTGAACTACGAGGACCTGGGCTTCTGCGGGAAGGGGGAGGCCCCCGCCTTCGTGAAGGGAGGCTCCAGCCGCCTGGGCGGGGAGCTGCCGGTCAACACCTCGGGCGGCCTCAAGAGCTGCGGCCACCCCATCGGGGCGACCGGGGCGCGCGTCGTGGCCCACCTCACGAACCAGCTCCTGGGCCGCAGCGGGAAGCATCAGGTGAAGGGAGCCAAGCGGGCGCTCGGCCACACCCTGGGAGGCCCCGGCGCGGTGTCGAGCGTGTTCGTGATGGCGAAGAACTAGAACCCTGCCGGCGGCGGAGAGAGGATGGCACGGCCCACCAACCTCCTCTTCATCATGACGGACGAGCACAGCCCCAAGGCGCTGGGCTGCGCGGGCCACCCCATCGTCCGGACCCCGAATCTCGACGCCCTCGCCGCCTCGGGGGCCTATTTCCCGGACGCCTACTGCAACAGCCCCATCTGCGTCCCCTCGCGCTCGAGCTTCTCCACCGGGCGCTGGATCCATCAGATCGGGCACTGGGACAACGCCCATCCCTACGACGGCCGGGTGCCCGGCTGGGGCCACCGGCTCCAGGGGGCCGGACGGCGCGTCTCGGCCATCGGGAAGCTCCACTTCCGCAACGCCCTCGACCCGACCGGCTTCGACGAGCAGCTCCAGCCCATGCACGTCGTGGATGGCGTCGGCGACCTCCTCGGCTCCATCCGGGACGAGCTGCCCTACCGCCACGCCTCGAAGAAGTACGCCGAGCAGGTGGGCGCGGGCGAGTCGAGCTACAACCGCTACGACCGCGACATCGCCCGCCTGGCCGGGGAGTGGCTGGAGCGGCGAGCGGCGGAGAAGCCGGGCGATCCCTGGATGCTCTACGTCTCCTTCGTCTGCCCCCACTTCCCGCTCATCGCCCCACCCGAGTTCTGCGCCATGTACCCCCCGGAGGAGATGCCCCTCCCCAAGCTCCACGACATGCCGGACGAGGCGCGCCACCCCTGGATCCGGGCGCTCAGGGGCTCCTACGCCTACGACGACTTCTTCGCGGACGACGGCCGGAGGCGCCTCGCCGTCGCCTCCTACTACGCCCTGGTCAGCTTCGTGGACGACAACGTGGGGCGCGTCCTCCGCGCGCTGAGGGAGACGGGGCTCGACCGGACCACCCGGGTCGTCTACGCGAGCGACCATGGGGAGAGCCTGGGCGCCCGGGGTGTCTGGGGGAAGTCCAACCTCTACCAGGAGTCGGCCGGCGTCCCCCTCATCGTGGCCGGGCCGGGGGTCGAGGCGGGGCGGGTGTGCCGGACCCCGGTCTCCCTCGTGGACGGCTACCCGGCCATCCTGGAGTGCGTGGGCGCGGCGCCCGGCCCGGAGGACGCCGATCTGCCGGGGCGCTCCCTCCTCCAGACCCTCGCGCGGCCCGACGAGCCCGGGCGCTGGGTCTTCAGCGAGTACCACGCGGGGGGCGCCAAGAGCGCGGCCTACATGCTCCGAAGGGGACGGTTCAAGTACATCCACTATGTGGGCTTCCGGCCCGAGCTCTTCGACCTGGAGGCCGACCCGGAGGAGCTGCGCGACCTGGCTCCCGAGCCCGCTCACCAGGGGACGCTCAAGGAGTTCGAGGCCCTGCTGCGGAGCATCCTCGACCCCGAGGAGACGGACCGCCGGGCGAAGCGCGACCAGGCGGCGCTCGTGGCGAGGCACGGGGGGCGCGAGGCCATCATCAGCCGGGGCACCCACACCTGGAGCCCAGCCCCCGGCGAGAAGGCCGAGCGGACCAAGCCGGACTGAGAGAGCCCGGTGATGGGCCGGTGTGCCAGCGGAAAAAGCTGTCATTTCGAACTTTTTGGGCCGTCATTCTGAGCGAAGCGAAGAATCTGCTTTTGCTTGGATGACCGAAGACAGAAGCAGATTCTTCGGTCGCTGCGCTCCCTCAGAATGACGGCGCGCCTTGGTGCTCGGAGCAACTAGCGGAGGGAGGCTCCCATGAAGATAGCGTTCATCCTGTACGACGACCTGACCGTGCTGGACTTCGTGGGCTTCTACGACGCCGTGACCCGCCTCAAGGGCATGGGCTTCCGGCCGGACCTCGAATGGACCGTCTGCGCCCGGACCCCCGAGGTGCGGGACGGCGCGGGGCTCCGCCTCCGGGCCGACGCCGCGCCGCCCACGCTCGAGGGCTTCGACCTCATCTTCCTCCCGGGCGGGATGGGCAGCCGCGCCCTCCGCAAGGACGAGGGCTTCGTCGGCTGGCTCCGCACGGCGCGCGCCTGCCCCCTCAAGGTCTCGGTCTGCACGGGCTCGCTCCTCTTGGGCGCGGCGGGCTTCCTCGAGGGCAAGACCGCCACCACCCACCCGACCGCCTACGGCCTCCTCGCCGAGTACACCCCCAAGACCACGCGCGAGCGGCTGGTGGACGAGGGGGACGTCATCACGGGAGGGGGCGTCTCCACCTCCATCGACCTCGGGCTCTACCTCTGCGAGCGCCTGGCGGGCGCCGAGGCCCGGGACAAGATCGCCGCGCAGATGGACTACCCCTACCGCGCCAAGCCGCCCCTGCGGCCCGCCCGCGCCGCTGGCTGACGCTCCGCGGCCGGCGGGCTCGCGCCGTCCGTTTTCTTGACGCCCTCTCCCGCCAGTCAAATTTCCGGCGCCGGGAATTTTTTTCCGGACAAATTGTCAGTTTTCCCCGCCTTCACGCCCGAAACCAAACCCGCCACCCGGTTTTTCCCGGCACGTGGATTGCACTTATTCTCCCGCGGCTGGGAGACCCGGCCGCTCCGGACGATTCATTCACCCGCCGAGGGGAGGGGGACGGGATGCACTGCGGGACCTCACCCGCCTGGGTGAACCTGATCGACGCGGAGAGCGGCCTCTACAACCGCCTCCACCTCGTCCATTTCCTCACCGAGGCCTTCGCCCGCGCGCGGCGCTACGGGGGGCCGCTCGCGTGCGCGCTCTTCCGGGCGACGTGGTGGAGGGGACTCGAGGAGATGCGCGAGCTCCCGGCCGGCGCCGTCCGCTCCCTGGGGCGCTTCCTCCTGCTGGGGGTGCGCGAGGGAGATATCCTCGGGCGGTGGTCGGAGGGGGAGTTCCTGCTGGTCGCGCCGAGCACCGGGCGCGAGGGCGCGAGAGCTTGTCTGGAGAAGATCCTGGGCCGGCTGGACGCCGCGCCGCCCGCCCTGGCGGAAGGGTGGGCCGTCTCCCTCCGAGCCGGGGAGGCGGGCCTGCCCGAGGACGCGGAGCGCCTCCGCTACCCGGAGGACCTCCCCCTCCTCGCCCACGATCGGCTCGTCGCCTCGCGCTGATCCCTCCGGCTCATCCCCTGGATCGGATGTAGGCCCGCCACCCCCCGAAGCGGGTGATGTCCTCGGCGTCCTCGATCCCATAGGGCTCGCAGACGAAGCCCTTGACCTCCGAGCCGTCCTCGAGCATGAACGTTCCGATCGCGAGAGGGGGCTTGACCCCGTCCATGAAGGCGCCGAAGGCGGCGCGGGGAATCTCCCACACCTCGACCTCGACGGCCGCGCCCTCCCCTTCCCCGACCCGCAATAGGCCCGGGCGGAGGGGCGGCCCACCCGGCAGGGCGAAGAGCCGGTAGCGGGGCGCCGTGCGGCAGGCCCTGAGGAGGCACGCCCCCAGCCGGGCGAGCTCCCCGTTCAGCGACATCCCGCTCAGGTGGGCCCCCACCACGGCCAGGGGCAGGAAATCGCTCACCGCGCGGCCCCATCCGGGAGGCGCACCCCGCTGTGGAGCTGGACGATCCCCCCCGTGAGGGGCTTGGCCGATACCTTCCCAAAGCCCGCCGCCCGGATCATCGCCGAGAGCGCCTCCGGGGAGGGGAACTCCCCCACCGTCTCGGGGAGGTAGCGGTAGGCGGTCGGGTGGCCCGAGACGAGGCGCCCCGCGGCCGGGAGGAGGAACCGGAAATAGAAATGGAAGACCGCCCCGAAGAGGCCGGCGGGCCTTCCGAACTCGAGGATCACCAGCCTCCCCCCCGGGCGCAGGGCGCGCGCCATCTCGGCGAGCCCCGCCCGGCGGTCCTCCAGGTTCCGGAGGCCGAAGGCGATGATGAGGCCGTCGAGGGCGCCGGAGCGCAGGGGCAGCGCCAGGGCGTCAGCCTGGAGGAGGCGGATGTCCGCCCCCCGGCGCGCCGCCTTCTCCTTCGCCCGGACGAGCATGGGATAAGCGAAATCCGCCCCCAGGAGGCGCACCCGGGCGCGGGGGCCGAGCTGGCGCCGCACCTCCAGGGCCACGTCCGCCGTGCCGGCCGCGAGATCGAGGAGGAGGCCCCGCTCCCTGCCCTCCACGGCCTCGATCAGGATGCGCGCCCCCGCCTGGCGCCAGCCGCGGTCGATCCCCAGGCTCAGGAGGCGGTTCAGGAGGTCGTAGGTGGGGGCGATGTCCGAGAACATCCGCTGGACCGCCCGGCGTTCGATGCGCGCGGCCACGTCAGCCCACCGGAAGGAAAACGTCCAGGATGGCGCCCGCCGAGACGATCACCGAAACCCACGCGTTCAGGTTGAAGAAGGAAAGGTTCACCCGGCGCAGGTCGTCCGGGCGGACGATCCAGTGCTCCCAGGCCAGGAGCCCCGCCGCCCCCGCCAGCCCCAGCCAGTAGAGAAGCCCCAGGCCGAGCCGCCAGCCCGCCGCGGCGAAGCAGGCGACGGTCCCCGCGTGGGCCAGCGCCGAGAGGGCCAGGGCGGGCCCCGGGCCCAGCCGCCGGGGCAGGGAGTGGAGGCCCTCCGCCTTGTCGAACTCCACGTCCAGGCAGGCGTAGATGATGTCGAAGCCCCCGACCCAGAGCGTCACCCCGGCGAAGAGGAGGACGGGCGCCCAGCCCAGCTCCCCGCGCACCGCCACCCAGGCTCCCGCCGGGGCGCAGCCCAGCACGAAGCCCAGGAAGAGATGGGTCCAGGAGGTGAAGCGCTTGGAGTAGCTGTAGAAGACGGTCGCGCCCACGACCACGAACGAGAGGGCGAAGGCCAGCGGATTCAGCATCCAGGCCGAGAGGAGGAAGAGTCCGAGGAAGGCGGCCATCATCCCCCACACCCGCCCCGAGGCCAGGAGCCCCTGGAACTCGGCGCGGTCCTGGGTGCGGGGGTTCTTGGGGTCGATGTCGCGGTCGGCGAAGCGGTTGAGGGTCATGGCGAAGTTCCGGGCGCCGGCCGCCGCCATCACCATCCAGAAGAGAGTCCGGGCGGTGGGAAGCCCCCCCGCCGCGAGCACCCCGCCCATCAGGACGAAGGGCAGGCCGAAGACGGTGTGCTCGAACTTCACCATCCGGAGGAACATGCCTAGGCTTGCCGGCACTCCCCCTCCTGCGCGATCAGCCGCCAAGGCCGTACTCCCGCCAGCGCCGGGCCACCCGCTCCCGAATCTCCTCACTCATCACGATCTCGCCCGGCCACTCCCGCGCGAAGCCCTCCGAGGCCCACTTCTTGGTGCCATCCACCCCCACCTTGCTGCCCACGTGGGGGAGGAACGAGGCGTGCTCCAGCGCGTCCACGGGGCCGTCCACGAAGACGAGGTCGCGCCGCGGGTCGATGCTCCCGAGCACCTTCCAGGCCACCTCGCTCACGTTGTGGACGTCCACGTCCTCGTCCACGATGACGATCACCTTGGCCAGCGCCATCTGCCCCATCCCCCACAGGGCGTACATCACCTTCCGCGCGTGGTAGGGGTAGGACTTGCGGATGGAGACGATGACCATGTTGTGGAACACTCCCTCGGGGGGCATGTGCACGTCCACGATCTCGGGGAGCTGCATCTTCATCAGGGGCAGGAAGACGCGCCCCGTGGCCTTCCCCAGCCAGTAGTCCTCCATCGGGGGCTTGCCGACGATGGTGGTGGGATAGATGGGGCTCCGCCGCCGGGTGATGGCCGTGACGTGGAAGACGGGATAATCGTCCGCGAGGGAGTACCAGCCGGTGTGGTCCCCGAAGGGCCCCTCGCGCCGCAGCTCGCCCGGATCGAGGTAGCCCTCCACCACGATGTCGGAGTCCGCCGGGACCTCGACGTTCACCGTCCGGCACCTCACCATCTCGACGCTCCGCCGCCGGAGGAAGCCGGCCAGGTTCATCTCGTCGATCCCCGGGGGGAGCGGCGCGCTCGCCGCGTAGAGGAGCACCGGATCGCCCCCCAGGGCGATGGCCATCTCCATCCGTCGTCCCAGCTTGGTACTCTCCAGGAAGTTCTGCGCCCCGTCGTGGTGGAGGTGCATGTGCATCCCGGCCGTCTTCTCGTCGAAGAGCTGCACGCGGTAGAGGCCCACGTTGCGGCGGCCGGTGCGGGGGTTGCGCGAGTAGATGTGGCCGAAGGTGATGTAGCGGCCTCCGTCCCCGGGCCAGCACTTGATCGCGGGGATGGAGAAGAGATCGGGCCGCCCGGTTTCGATCACCTCCTGGCAGGGGGCGGAACTCACCGCCCTGGGCGAGAAGGAAGCCATGCGCGCCAGCTTGGGCAGCATCTTCACTTTCTCGATCAGCCCCTCGGGAGGCTTGATCTCGAGGAGCTCGGCGATCTCCTCGGCCACCGCGTCCATGCTGTCCACGCCCAGCGCCAGGTGCATCCGCTTGTCGGAGGCGTAGGCGTTGATGAGGACCGGGATGGAGTACTCCTTCCCGTCCGGCGCGACCGGGCGCTCGAACAGGAGCGCGGGGCCGCCATCCTTCACGCAGCGGTCGGCGATCTCGCTGATCTCGAGCTCGACCGCCACCGGCACCTTCACCCGGCGCAGCTCCCCTGCGCGCTCCAGGGCCTGCACGAAATCGGCGAGGGAGGAATACATCGGGGGAGGCCGGGCGCTATTCGATGACTTTGGGGACGCGGAAATGGCCCTTGTAGAAGCTCGGGGCCATCCCCTCCAGGTTCTCGACGGGCGGGTCGGCGACCTCGTCCTCGCGAAATACATTGGCGAGGTCCAGCGCGTGGGAGGTGGGGGGAACGTCCCGCGTGTCGAGCTCGTTCAGCTTGGAGATGTAGTCCAGGATGTTCCCGAGCTGGGCGGTGAACTTCTCCACCTCGGCCTCGGAGAGCCGGAGGCGCGCCAGCCGCGAGACGTGAAGGACATCCTGCCGGGAAATCGCCATTGGAGACGGTCCTCCTTCGTGCGCCCCTTATACCTTCGGGCTCTTCCCGGCGTCAACGCCGCCGTTCGCGGGCCGGAGGCTGGCGAAGCCCAGCACGAGCTTCTTCTCCCCCACCCGCTCGAACCTCACCGTGACGATGGTGCGCTCGCCCGTACCCTCCCGGGCCGTGATCTTCCCCCGGCCGAACCTGTCGTGCTCCACCTCGGCGCCCGGGTGGAAGGGCCCCAGGGCGGCCGGCGGCGGGGCGGATATCTCCCCTTCCGCCGCCGTTGCCAGGCGCGGGGCGGGAGCCTCCCGCCAGGGGGAGAAGCGGAAGCCGGCCCTCTCCCCTCCCCGCGTCCTCTCGGGCCGCGCGGAATGATCTCCCTCGCGCGCCAGGAGGTCCTCCCCCAGCCCGGCCAGGAAGCGGCTGGGGCGTGAGGCCCACGACCCCCCCGCCTCCGGCCCCTCGGGGCGGCGCTCCCGCGCCCAGGCGAGCACAAGGTGCTCCTTCGCCCGCGTCATCCCCACGTAGAGCAGCCGCCGCTCCTCCTCCAGGCTCTCGGCGTCCTCGGCGGATCGGCCGTGGGGCAGCAGGCCCTCCTGCACCCCCGCGATGGCCACCGCCCGGAACTCCAGGCCCTTCGCCGCGTGGAGGGTCATGAGGGAGAGCTTGCCGCCCTCCGTCTCCAGCTCGTCCGCCTCCCCCATCAGCGCCAGCTCCTCCAGGAAGAGCGCCGCCGCCTCCCGGCTCTCCGGCGGTATCCCCTCCTCCTCCCGGACCCGCTCCTCGAAGGCTTCGGCCGCCGCCACGAACTCCGCCACCCCCTCGAGGGCCTGGGCGGCCGCCCGGCGGCGCTCGAAGGATGTGCTCTTCTCCGCCGATTCCTTCAGCCACGCCCGGTAGCCCGTCCGCTCCAGGATGAGCTTGAGGAGCGCGGCGGGCCCCAGGCGCAGCGCGGAGAGGGAGCCGAGGGCCTGGAGCAGCCCGGCCAGGGTTTCGGCGGCCTGGCCGCGCAGCCTGCCCTCCTCCAGCGCCCGGCGCGCCAGGGCCGGGGTGAGGGCGTTCTCCTCCCCGGAGATGGCCTTGAGGCGCTCCACCCCGAGCCCCCGGGAAGGTCGGTTCACGATGCGCGAGAAGGCGGGGGCATCCCCCGGGCGCAGGACGACGCGCAGGTAGGCCGCCAGGTCCTGCACCTCGGCCCGGTCGAAGAAGCGCACTCCCTTCACCACCTGGCTGGGGATGCCCCGGCGCCGGGCCTCCTCCTCCAGGGGGCGCGACTGGGTGTTCGTCCGGTAGAAGACGGCCGCCTCGCCCCAGGGGAAGGCGCTCCCCGCCCCGAACGCGGCCAGGCGCTCGAGGATCATCTGGGCCTCGACCTGGGGATCCGGCGCGGAGAGGAAGGCCACGGCGCCGCCCGGAGGGTTCTGGGTGAACAGTCTTTTTTCCCGCCGCCCCCGCGCCCCGGCCATCAGCGCCCCCGCCACCGCCAGGATGCGCCGGCTCGAGCGGTAGTTCTCCTCCAGGCAGAAGACGCGCGCTCCCGGGAAATCCCTCTCGAAGCGGCGGATGTTCTCCACCTCGGCGCCCCGCCAGCGGTAGATGCTCTGGTCGTCGTCCCCCACGGCGAACACCCGCCCGTGCCCCCCCGCGAAGCGCGCCACGCGGCGGCTCTGGACGGCGTTCGTGTCCTGGTACTCGTCCACGAGCACCTCGCGGAAGCGCCGCTGGTAGCGCTCCCGTATCTCGGGATGCCGCTCGAAGAGGCGGATGGGCAGGCAGAGCAGGTCGTCGAAGTCCACCGCCCCCGCCGCACGCAGGGCGCGCGCGTAGCCGGGGGCCACCCGCGCGGCCACGGCGTCCAGGCTGAAGGGAAGCCCGGCCTCCGCCGCGGGGGCGCCCGAGGTCTTGAGGAAGCCGATGCGCTCGAGGATCGCCTTGGGCGCATAGCGCTCGGGGCTCACGTTCAAGGCGGCCATCTCGCGCTTCAGGAGGGTCAGGCACTCCCCGCGCGAGCAGACCACGAATTCGGCCGGGAGCCCCGCTGCCTCCGCCTCGGCCCGCAGGATGCGGGCGCAGACGGCATGGAAGGTGCCCACCCACAACCCCCGACCCCCGGAGCCCAGGGCCGCGCCCAGGCGGGCGCGCATCTCGCCCGCCGCCTTCTGGGTGAAGGTGATGGCGAGCACCTCCTCGGGGCGCAGGCCCTCCTCCAGCAGGCGCAGGATTCGATGGACGATGACGCGCGTCTTGCCCGAGCCTGCCCCGGCCAGGACGAGGCTCGCCCCGGGCGGCGCCAGGACCGCCTCGCGCTGCTGCGGGTTGAGCCCTTCGAGGGAGGAGGCCGCTCCCCTCATCGGGAGCGGGGGGCCACCTCCACCCGCGAGGCCGGGGAGCGGATGAGGTGGCGCGGGGGATAGATGCCCTTCGGGACGTTGGCGTTCGGGGTCACCCAGCAGCCCGGGCCCAGGAGGCAGCCGGGCGAGGTGACGGCGTTGCAGCCGATCTCGGCGTCGTCCCCGACCACGGCCCCGAACTTGCGGAGGCCGGTGTCGAGGGTCACCTCTCCCACGTGGAGGCGGATGCTGCGGGACTTGGACTTCCCCGCCTTCTCCTCCTCGGTGCGGAGCTGGAGGTTGGCGAGCTTGGTGCCGGCGCCGAGGTTGGCGTGGGCGCCGAGGAGGCTGTCCCCCACGTAGGCGAAGTGGCCCGCCTCGGCGTGGTTCAGGAAGAGGCTGTTCTTGACCTCGGTGGCGTGGCCCACGATGGCGTCGGGGCCGATGAGGCAGCTCCCCCGCAGATAGGCCCCGTGGCGGAGTTCGGCTCCCGCGCAGAGAACCGAGAGCCCCTTCACCACCACGCCCGGTTCGATCCGCACCCCCGGCTCGATCCGCACCCCGGCCCGTGCGATGCGGAAGCGGCGCTTCGCGAAGAAAAGCCCCTCGCTGGCCACGAGGCCGTCCTCGACGCGGAGCCCCTTCAGGTCTGCGGCCTCCCCCTCAGGGAGGCCCGGCTCCTCCACCAGTCTCTGGACGCAGGCCTCCAGGTCGCGGATCGCCTCCCACACGTGGGCGACGCCGTCGAACAGATCGCGGTGGGGGAACTCCGCCAGGCGGAGGAAGTAATCCTTTGGAGCCGTCATGGACATTTTCCCGTCTCCAGATACCAGCGGCCCAGGCCGGTGAGCGAGCATTCTCCATCTGCCTCCCGGACGAGCCCGCCCCGCAAGGCCTCCTTGCGGACACGCTCGGGGAGGACTGGGGCCCCGAACCGCGCCTCGGCCTCCCGGACGAGCCCAGCGTCGAGGGAGCCGGCATCCTTCGGCCCCTGCGCCAGGCTCCGCAGGAGGGCTCCCTCCGCCCGGGCGTAGGGGTCGGAGGCGTCCTTCATCCGCGCCAGGATCTCCTTGAGGGCGGCCTCGCCGGCTTCCTTGAGCGCCTTTTCCCAACGGGAAGGACCCCGGAGGGAGACCCCGATCCGGCTCTCGGTCCCGGAGTTTCTGACGGCGATGGTGGCGAGGGGCTGGCCTCCGGCGCCCTCCATCATCAAGTACAGGACGCCCGGATCGTCCTCCAGGGGGCTCCAGCGCGGGACAGTAGCGTCCGGGGCCGACTTCTCCATCTCCCCCCAGACGGCTGCCGCCACCGCCTCCCACGCCTCGCTCCCGGGGGCGAACCGCGAGCGGTCCACGTGATAGGCGTACAGCGACTTCTTGTAGCCGCGCGGAAAGGGCTCCGCCAGGACAGCATAGGCTTCCTTCACTCCTTTCGCCTCCCCCAGCCACCGGATAGAGGCGCAGGTGTTGAGAAAGCTCTTGAGGCCGTCCCCCACGGCGAGGCGCGCCACCCGCCCCTCCGCGTCGGCGAGGAGCCCCGGCACCACCGTGTGGCCCGACTCTTCGCCTCCCAGGGCGAACCGGTCGCCCCAGCGCTCCGCCGCGCGGAGGATCCACTTGTCCCCCACCGGAGCGAAGACCACGCCCAGGCCCGCCTCGGCCAGAGCGGCGGCGGCGCCCGCGTCGCTCTCGATGGTGAGCACCGCCTTCCCCCCCTCCGGCAGTTCGCCCTGCGCCGCCAGGAAGCGGGCCTGGAGGACCAGGGCCTCGTCCCCCCCGAGCACCCGCGCCGCGTCCTCGAAGGGATCGTAGACGAGGGTGTAGGCGCGATCGCCGTCGGCGTCGAAGACCCCCCCCGCGGCGAATCCTTTTCCGGCTTGGAGCTCATCCCTTCTCGCGCGGCCGGCCTCGAAGAGCGCCCGCAGCCCCGCGTGGGCCTGGATGAGGCCCGTCTCTCCGCCCGCGACCTCGCGCCTTCCCTCGAGGGCGACGACGCCGCCTCCCTCGTTGACCGGCCCCTCGCCCAGCCGGTTCACCTCGCGGAGCTCCCGGGGCCCGGCCGGGGCCACCGCCTCGGGGGCCAACCCGCTCCAGGCGCCCCGAGCCGCGTCCAGCACCACCGACCAGCCCGCGAGATCTCCCTCCCGCAGCCAGCGGTTGGGCAGGCGGCCCATGTGGCCGAGGTAGAACGCGCGAGCCTCGGCGGCCGCGTCCAGGCACCGCCCCCGTTCCGGAGCGTCCTCGATCTCCTTCCAGGAGACGCCCCAGACGCGGGCGCTCACCTCGTCGTCCTCCTCCGGAAGGAGCTTCCGCGCGCCCGGGGAACGGAGGAGCTTGATGCCGTTCTGATCGGCCGGGTTATGGGAGGCCGTGAGGAGGATGGCCCCCGCCGCCCCGGACGCCTGCAGGTAGGCGGCGGCGGCCGGGGTCGGAAGGACGCCCGCCGCCAGGGCGTCGGCCCCGGCACGGAGGATGCCCCTCAGGACGGCCCCCGCGAAGCGGCCTTCCGCATCGCGCGGGTCCCAAGCCAGGAGGACGGCCGAGGGCGCGAGGAGCTCCTCGCCCGCCTGCTCGCGCAGCCAGCCCGCGGCGGCGTAGGCGTAATGCTCGGCGAAGGGCTCGGTGAAGAGGCCCAGCTTGAGAAAGGCCGCCCGCGGATCCTCCTCCCCCCGCAGGAGCGGATGATCCGGCCCGGCCGCGAGCCCGCGCACGCCGTCCGTGCCCTGGAACCTCGCCCCCTCCATTCGCTCCACCGCCACTAGGCCACAGTCACGGATTTCGCGAGGGAGCGGGGGCGGTCCACGTCCCGCTTGAGGGCCACGGCGAGGAAGTAGGCCAGAAGCTGGCCCGCCACGAGGTGGAGGAAGGGGGCGAGCAGGGAGGAGACGCGCGGGAGCACGATCTCCTCGCTGAAGAGGCCCTTGGAGGCCTCGTCGCCCTCGAACCGGAAGCCGAGGACGAAGCCCCCCCGCGCCCGGACCTCCTCGGCGCTGCTCCGGGTGAGGGCGTGGAGCTCCTTCTCCTCGGGCGCGGGCATGAGGACGATGGTGTACATGTTCTCGTCGATCAGGGAGATGGTCCCGTGCTTGAGGAAGCCGGCGCTCATACCCTCGGCGTGGAGGTAGGTGACCTCCTTCATCTTGAGGGCGCATTCCAGGGCCGCCGGATAATAGATGCTCCGGCCCAGGTAGAGCCAGTTCTTCATACGCTGGTGCCGGTGGGCCGCCGCGTGCAGGAAGCCGGCGCGCTCGTTCAAGGTTTCGGAAATCCGGTCGGAGAGGGCCGATACCTCCCCGCGGAGGCGGACGACGTCCTCCTCCCGGTGGCGCCCGTTCAGCGCGCCCAGCTCGAGCGCGCACAGCAGGAGCAGGACGGCCTGGCTCATGGCGGCCTTGGTGCTGATGACGCAGATCTCCGGCCCGGAACCCTGGAGGATGGGGATGTCCACCGCGCGGACCAGGCTCGAGCCCATGACGTTCACGATGGCGGCCGTCTTGGCGCCCCGGCTCTTCGCGTGCCGGATGGCGGACAGCGTGTCGTAGGTCTCGCCCGACTGGCTGATGGCCAGCACGGAGTCGTCCGCGTCCACCTCGGCCAGGTGGGGGAACTCGTCCGTGCTGACGGCCGGCAGGTAGCGGCCTCCGTAGCGGCTGAAGAAGTACTGTCCCATGCAGGCCATGTAGTAGGTGGTGCCCACCCCGCACAGGAAGCCGTGATGGGAGCCGTGGATGACCCGGGCGACTTGGGCCAGCTCCGCGCGGGGGACCCGCAGCGCCGCCTGGACGGTGGCCGGCTGATCGTAGATCTCCTTGAGCATGTAGTGGGGATAACCACCCCGCCGGGCCATCTCGACGTCCCACTCGATCTCGGTCACCTCCTTCGAGACGGGCTCCCCCGTCTGGAGGTTCTTGACCCCGTACGCCTGCCGGGTGACGACGGCGTACTCGCCGTCGTCCAGGATGACGGCCTGGCGGGTGTACTCGATGAAAGCGTTGAAGTCGGAGCCCACGTAGTTGGCGTCGTCTCCCAGCCCGATGATGAGCGGGCTCTCCCGCTTGCAGCAGAAGATCGTTCCCGGCGCCACCACCGAGATGACGGCGAGGGCGAAGGTGCCCTCCAGCTCGCGCAGCGCCGCCACGAAGGCCCGCTCGAACTCCCCGCCCTGCCGCAGATGGTGGGCGATGAGGTGGGCGATGACCTCGGTGTCGGTCTCGGAGCGGAATATGGCGCCCGCCTTTGCCAGGCGCTCCCGCAGGTCGCGGTAGTTGGAGATGATGCCGTTGTGGACGACCGCGATGCGGCCGTCGTTGTCGGAGTGGGGATGGGCGTTCTCCCGCGTCACCCCGCCGTGGGTGGCCCAGCGGGTGTGGGCGATGCCCACGAGGCCCTTCATGTCGCTCAGGCGCTCGTGGAGGTTGACCGCCTCGACCGTCCCGATGTTCTTCCGGATGTCGAGGCTGCCGTTGCGCTGCACCGCCATTCCGCAGGAGTCGTAGCCCCGGTACTCGAGGGCGGCGATGCCCCGGAAGAGGCGCTGCGCGATGTTGGAGGAGCCCGCGACCCCAGCGATGCCGCACATCTCAGGAATCTCCGCGCGGCGGATAGGTGTAGTGATTGGGCACCACCGTCTTCGGCGCGATGACCGTGCCGGCGGCCAGCGTGTTCGAGGCGCCGATCTGGCTTCCGTCTCCGACGAAGGAGCCGAGCTTCTGCATCATCGAGTTCACTTGATCCTCCTTCAAGCCGAGGCAGATTGGCGCCTGATCGAGGTTCTGGTTGAGGGTCATCACCCCCGAGCCGACGCGCACCCTCTCGCCGATCACGCTGTCGCCGACGAAAGAGAGCCGCCCCACGTGCACTCCGTCGAGCAGGACGCAGTTCTTGAGCTCGACGCCGAAGCCGATCATGGCCTCGGCCCCGATGGCCGTGTAGGGCCGGACGAGCACGCCGTTCCCGATGAAGGACCCCTGGCCGATGAAGCAGGGGCCGAAGATGGACGCGCCCGATTCGATCACCACGTCGCGCTCGATCCGCACCGGCCCCCGGAACTGGACCGCCCCCCGGAGCTGGACGCTGCCGTCCACCACCGCCTCCCGCCAGGTGTCCATCACGATGCGGTTCCCCCGGAGCAAATCCCAAGGATGCTTTGGATCAAGCCAGGGGTCCTCCCAGATGGCCGACCGCAGGCCGTCCGTGGCGATGAGATCGTTGAGGGCGACATCCATCTCCTTCTTCTCGAGGAGATCGAACAGGCGGTAGGGCATCACGAAGACCCCGGCCAGGACGTAGTTCCCCATCTCCCGCTCGGTGGGCTTCTCCACCAGCCGGGTGATCTGCATGTCGGCTCCCAGGTAGACGGTCCCGAAGTCCTGCGCCTGGGGCGTGTGGCAGATAGCGGCGACGGGCTGGTTGAAGGAGCCGAAGGTCTGGGTGACGTGGCGGTAGATGTTGCCCGGCGTGAGGACGTCGGCGTAGACGAGGAGGAAGCTCTCGCCCGGCTGGAAGTGCCCGCGCGCGATCCGGATGGCCTCCCGGATGCCGGAGGGCTCCTTCTGGTGGACGTACTGGATGGTCATGCCGAAGGAGGCGCCCTGCCCGAAGTGTTGCATGATCTTCTGGGCGCAGTGCCCCACCACCATGACCACGTCGCTCACGCCGGCCGCCCGCAGCTTGGGGAGCGCCATCTCGAGGAGCATCCCGCCCGCGACGGGCAGCATCGCCTTGGGCCGGGTTTCGGTGAAGGGATAGAGGCCGGCGCCTCGGCCAGCGGCGAGAATGAGCGCTCTCAAGGCGAACCTTCCTGGCGACAATTGAGCAAAGGCGAAAAAAACATCACATCCGCGTGAATATTATAATCTGGGACGGCTCAAAAGGGGGAATCAAATCTTACGCGCTTTCCATAAGGTATTTGCCCGATTGAGTTCCTGGGGCGTGTTCACGCCGAGCGCCTCTTCGGCATTCCGGACCAGATGGGCCACCACGGCGAGGCCCTCGCGCAGGGCGAGGATGAGCACGTCCGGCAGGTAATACTCCCCCTGGCGGTTCTCGGCCTTGAGGCGGGGCAGCGCGGACGCGAGATACGGGAGGTCGAAGGCGTAGGTGCCGGTGTTGATCTCCCGCGCCCGCCGCTCCTCCTCCGTGGCGTCGGCGTCCTCGACCACGCGGAGGAAGGCGCTCTCCGGCCCCGCCGCGCGCAGCACGCGCCCGTAGCCCGCGGGATTCTCCACCACCGCGGTGAGCACGGCCGCCGCCGCCCCCGCCTCGCGGCGCCGCTCCAGGAGGTCCCGCAGGGTGTCCGGGCGAAGCAGGGGCACGTCCCCGCAGAGAAGGAGGACCTCGCCCTCGCTCCGGCCGAGCGCCGCCAGGCCCGCCGCCGCGGCGTGCCCCGTCCCGAGCTGCTCGGCCTGCAGCGCGAACCGGATGTCCGCTTCCTCCGGGCCGAACGCGGCGCGGACTGCCTCGGCCTGGTGGCCCACGACGACCACGATGCACGAGGCGCCGGCGGCGCGGGCGCTCTCCGCCACGTGGCGGACCATGGGCCTCCCCCCCACCGGATGGAGCACCTTGGCCAGGGGGGAGCCCATGCGCTTGCCCTGGCCCGCCGCGAGGATGACGGCCGCCAGCGGCGGTCGCGCGTTCACGGAGTCACTTCCGGCGCGGCCCCCGGCGGCCCGCCGGAGGAGTGAGGTTCAGCTCCTGGAGCTTGCGGTGGAGGGTGTTGCGGTTCATGCCCAGGAGCTGGGCGGCCTTGAGCTGATTGCCGCCGCTCTCGCGCAGGACGAGCTCGAGCAGGGGCTTCTCCACGCTGCGGATGGTGTGCTCGTAGAAGTCGCTGCCCCCCCCCTTTCCCAGGACGCCGACGATGGGGGCGAGCCGCTCGCGGAAGAACTCCTCCATCTCGCCCCGGCGGCGCGCGGAGGGGTCGGGCGCGAAGGCGTCCACCGAGATGGCCGGCCCTCCGGAGAGAAGAACGGCCCGGCAAAGGCTCATCTCGAGCTCCGACTCGTTCCCCCACCAGGGCCGCTCCTGGATCGCCTCCACCGCGCCCGGAGTGAGAACGTGCGGCTCGAGGCCGAACCGCTCGGCGAAATCCCGCAGGACGGCCTCCGCCAGCTCCGGCAGGTCCTTGCGGCGCTCGCGCAGGGTGGGGATGCGCACCGGCAGGCACCGCGCCTCGTCGCACAAGGAGGGAATGAGCGAATCCTGGATCAGGCGCTCCGGGTCGATCGTCTCGCACACGATGAGTCGGAACTCCGGGCAGGCGGGGCCGCCCAGCGCCGCGGCGGCGAGGCGGACCTGGAGCTCCCGCGGGAGGAGCTGCGCCTCCTCGACGAGAAGCGTGCCGCCCAGCTCGAGGATTTCCCCCTCGGACCCTTTGCCCTTCTCCAGGCGCGCCAGCGCCTTCTCGAACGCCGGCTGCCGGGCCTGGAACTGGATAAGCGGGTGGCGCTGGCCCGGATGGCGCGCGTGGAGGGCACGGCCCACGGCGGCGAAGCTGGCTCCCTTCTCCCCGCGCAGGAGGATGGCGCGGTGCCGGGGCCCGGCCTCCCGGATGGACCGCCGGAGCCGCTCGGAGGGGGCGCTGCCCCCGATCAGTATCCCCGCGCCCGCCTGCTGGCGCACCTCGGCCCGCAACCAGCGCACCTCGCGGCGCAGCAGGCCCTCCTCCGTCACCGAGCGCACGAAGCCCAGGACCTCCTCCGGATGGACTTCGTCCACGAACACCGAGCGCGCGCCCGCCTTCAGGCCGTGGGGCGCCAGGCCCTTGTCGCCCGCCCGCAGCACCATGCCCACGGGCTTCCCCTGCTCCTCGAAGCGCGGGATGAGGGGGATGTCCGCCGGAGAGCCCGGCGCCAGCAGCACCACGCCGCAGCGTTCCACGCACTCCCACGCCCGCCCGGGCTCCGCCGCGGCCTCGACCCGCACCCCGAGCTCCTCGAGCCCATCGAGCATGTGCCTCCGCCCGGGGGAGAGGGCGCCCACGAAGAGAAGGCCGCTCAAGCCGGCCATCGCGCTTCCACCTTTGCCTCCGCGCCTACTTCGCCGCTTCGCGCAGGTCCACGAAGCGCTTCGCCTTGAACGTCGTCCGCTCGAAGGACCCCTGGGGGAGGATCTTGACCTCTGGAGTCACGAGCAGCGCGTCGCGCAGCCGCTCCCGGAGCTTCTCCAGCAGCTGAGGGGAGGCCTCGCCCGCCGCGGCCTCGGCCACCACCACGCACAGGTCGCGCCCCGTCGCCGGGTCGGGGTGCAGCTCGATCCGGAACTCGTTGCTGAGGTCCGGGAAGCTGCGCACCACCTCCTCCACCTGAATGGGGTAGAACTTGGCCCCCTTGTAGATGACGAGGTCGTCGTGCCGCCCCAGGATGCCGCCCGGGGAACGGAGGTGGGTGCGCCCGCAGGGGCTGGGCCGGCTGTCGACCAGGGCAAAATCATTGGACCAGTAGCGGAGCATGGGAGTGGCTTCCCGGGTCAGGTGGGTGATGACCAGAATGCCGACCTGCCCCTCGGGAACGGGCCTGTGGGTCTGGGGATCCAGGACCTCGATGATGTGGTGGTCCTCGGCCCAGATGAGCCCCGACTTGGCCTCCGACTCGCTGGCGAAGGTGGGGCCGATCTCCCCCAGGCCGAAATAGTCGTAGGCGTCCACGCCCAGCGCCGACTCCAGCCGGGCCCGCGTGGCCGGGTTCTGCGCCCCGGCCTCCCCGCCGAATGCGCCGATGCGGAGCGGGAGATCGCCGGGCCCCAGGCCCGCCTCGCGGAGCTTCTCCCCGATGTAGAGGCCGTAGCTGGGGGTGCTGAGGAGAATGGTGGAGCCGATGGTCCGCATGTAGAAGATCTGGCGGTCGGTCATGGCCGCGCCGATGGGGATGACGAAGCAGCCGATCTTCTGGGTGGCGTAGTGGACGCTCATGCCGGCCACCCACAGGCCGTAGCTGAAGGCGTTCTGCACGATATCGCCCGGCCGGACTCCGAAGCTCCACATGGTACGGGCGGTGAAGTCGGCGATGTGCTCGACGTCCCGCCGGTTCCAGATGGTGCTGACGGGCACGCCGGTGGTCCCGGTGGAGGGATGAAGTTCCCCCCACGCCTCGGGGGGCGCCACGGTGTAGCGGCCGAAGGGAGGATGGGCCACCTGCTCGGAGCGAAGCTCCTGCTTGGTGACGGGGGGGATGCGGCGCAGGTCGTCGAGGGTGCGGATGCCGTCGGGTCCCACCCCGGCCGCGTCGAGGCGCTCGCGGTAGAAGGGGGAGCCCTCGTAGCAGCGGCGCACCTGCCACTGGAGACGTTCGAGCTGCAGGGCGGCGAGTTCGTCGCGGCCCATGCACTCGATGCGCTCGTCCCAGTAATCCCTCTTGGGCGGCTGTGCCATGACACGTCTGCCATCGATATGAAAGCGATCGGACCATCGCCGCACGGCGAACAACGAACGCTAAAGCCGAGGAAAAGCGGAACCGAACGCCCCAGCGCCCGGGCCGCATTCAATGTCCGGTTTGGATAACGCGCCTCACGCGCGCGGAGTGATTTCGGATCGCGTCATGCGAAAGAAACCAAGGCCAGTAGGCAAGCCTCGAAACGCTAGCACAGCGCCGGGACCCGCGCAAGAAGATTCACTTCGCGCGGGAAGGGAAGGCAAGGCCGGAAATTGAATCAGACTGAGATGATGGTGCCGGCGGCGCGGGGCTCCTGCAGGCTCTTGAGCATGGCGAAGCGGATCTGATCGGCCGTGCAGCCGGGCGTGATCTCCAGGATGAAGCCGTCCATCAGCTCGCGCCGCAGCCAGGCGGCGATGATGGCCGCCTCCTCGATCTGCTCCTTGGAGGGAGCGAAAGGCTCGCCTTCCTCGGAAAAATAAATTTCCCGCAGCTTGGCGTCGAACTCCCCCGCGGGAGGAGAGGATCGCTCGAATTCCATCTCCCCCGCGAGCAGCCCCCGGCGCACGAAATACGCCACCCGCCGGCGGCGCGTCTCGCCCGGCTCGACGATGACGAGGTTCCGCCGCTCGACCGAGGGGCCGGCGAGGCCCTGGCTGTGCATCAGATGGCGCAGGCGCCCGAATTGGCGCCGCAGCCGGGAAGCCGCCGGGCCGTTGCCGTTCCAGGCCTGCTCGATGAGCCCCAGCAGGCCCTGTTCTTCCTCCGCGGCCAGGCGGCCCTCCAGCATCGCCTGAAGGCCTTGAATCAACTGACCGTACAGGCGAGGCGAGAGATCGGGCGGAGGCGGAAGTTCCTCGGCCGCGGGCTCGTCCTCCCGCATCTTCGCCAGCCGCCGCAGAGGGAACACCGAGTGGATGGCCCCGACCAGGTCCTGCAGGTGGGCCTGTTTCCGGAAGGGACCGTAATAGGCGCATCCGTCGGCCTGGAGCCGGCTCACCGGGTAAACGCGCGGGAACCGGCTGGCCGTGCCGACCTTCAGGAAGCCCGCCCCGCCAGCGGCGGCCGTCCCGTTCACGATGTAGCAGTCCCGGGCAAGGCGCGCCGCGCGGAGGTTCATGCCGAGCTCGCTCTCGAGGGCCTGCGCCTCGACTCCCGTCACGCTCCTCAGACGCTGGGAAAAGCGGGCGGCCGAGCGACTGCGCGGGAAGAACAGGTCGCGCACGGCTCGCTGGATGTCCGGCGCCCGGCCGGCGTACACGGTGCGGCCCTTGCCGTCGAGCAGGCGGAAGACGCCCCGCTCGGCAGGGAGCGCGTCGACGGCGCCCGGGTCGATGAGGGCTCCCTCGAGCAGCGCGGGCGCCTCCTTCTGCGGGGCCTCCTGGCGGGCGAGCGTCTCCTCCAGCGTCTCCACCCCGAGGAGCTGCAGCATCCGGAGCAGGCGCAGGAGGATCTCCGCCGTCGCCCGCGCGTCGCCCAGGGCCCGGTGACGTTCCTCGGCCCCGTTCGGAATGCCCAGGTAGGCCGCCAGCTCGCCCAGGTTGTAGCGCTCGACCTGGGGAAGCAGCTGCTGGGCCAGCTTAAAGGTGCATAGGACGGGGGGATTGAACTCCCTGCCCAGGAACTCCCCTGCGAAGTAGCGGATGAAGTGAAGATCGAAGTTCGCGCAATGGCCCACGAACACGCAGCCCTCGATGGAATCGAGAAATCCCGGCAGGACCTCCATCAGGTCCGGGCAGTCGGCCACCATGGCGTCCGAGATGCCCGTAAGGCGAACCACGCTCCAGGGAATCTCGCGGCCCGGGTTCACCAGGGCGGAGGACTTCCCCGTCAGCTTCCCGGCCTGCGCCTTGATCGCGGCCAGCTCGGTGATCCGGTGCTGGGGAGGGCGCCCTCCGGTGGTTTCGATGTCCACCACGGCAAAGGTGACCTGAGGCAGGAAGTTGCCGGAGAGGCAGGTCTCGGGGATCTCCCACACCCCTAGGGGGTCGCGGCGGGCCAGGGGGCTCGCCTCGAGAAGGGGATCGAGGATGGTCTGGGAATGCTTCTCGCTCAGGCCGCCAGCGTCGAGGAGAAGCCGGGCCAGCGTGGAATAAGGAAGAGGCTTGCCGTCCCCGTCCTGCAGCCGATGCATGCTGTGTGCCATAAGCTCGAATTTTCCATCGCAGGCCGCAGGGCCGGAGGTTGTCTTTGGGCAGGGCGGCGGAATCCTAGCAAAATCCGAAGGATATTTCAAAGACTATCGCCGATCCCCTCTCCTTGGAGCCGGTTTTTCCCCCGCCGGGCTTCTGGTATAACCCCTCTTTCAAGGTGCCGCTGGAAAGAGGGAGCCCCCCTTGTTCGGAAGTATCGGATTTCCCGAACTGGTCGTCATTTTCATCGTGGCCCTCCTGGTTCTCGGGCCCCAGCGCTTGCCCGAGATGGCCCGCACCCTGGGCCGCACCCTCCGGGAGCTCCGGCGCACGGCCTCGGATCTGCAGAGCAGCTTCAATCTGGAGGAGGAGTTCGAAACCGAGCCCCGCGCCGGCCAAGCCCCCGTCAGCGAGAAGGACGCGGCGAAGGACCGGGAAGGGGCCGAGGGGCCCGGGGCGCCCGGGCCGGCTGAGGCCGAGGCGAAGGCCCCCGGAGCGGCCGGTGAGAGCCCGAAGAACGGGGAGGGCGCCGCGCCCGCGGAGAGGGCGGAACCGCCCGAAGGGAGCCGTCCCGCGTGAGCCAAGACCAGGGCATGTCGCTCACGGAGCACCTCGCCGAGCTCCGAAAACGCATCGTCGTCATCCTCTCGGCGATCGGGATCATCTTCCTCGTTACGTATTATTTCTCGGCTTACCTGCTGGCGTTCGCGCAGCGGCCCATCGGCCCGCACAAGCTGATCTTCCTGTCCCCCACGGAGGCCTTCTTCGCCCACCTCAAGGTGGCCTTCTACGTGGCGTTCTTTCTGAGCCTGCCGGTGACGTTCCACCAGGTATGGAAGTTCTGCTCGCCCGGGCTGCTGGAAACCGAGAAACGCTATGTGGCGCCGTTCGTCATCGCCTCGAGCCTCTGCTTCGCCGTGGGGGCCTTCTTCTGTTATTACGTCGTCCTCCCCCTCGGGCTCGAGTTCCTCCTGAGCTTCGGCTCCCCCACCCTCGAGCCCCAGATCTCCATCGGCTACTACATCTCCTTCGTGTTCCAGCTCATGCTGGCCTTCGGCCTGGTGTTCGAGGTGCCCATCCTCGTCATCCTCCTCGTCCAGATGGGGGTGCTCTCGACCAAGACCCTCACCTCGAACCGGGGCTACGTCGTCATCGCCGCCTTCGTGATGGGCGCCGTCCTGACGCCCACGCCCGACATGTTCAACCAGATCCTGCTCGCGGGCCCCCTGCTGGTCCTGTTCGAGATCAGCATCCTCATCGGGCGGGTCATCGAGCGGCGCAGGGCGCGGCGCGCGGCGGAGCAAGAGGCCCAGGGCCAGGAGGCCTCGCCGTGACCCCGCCCGCTTCCCTCCCCCACGCCGGGGCCGCCTCGAAAAACTCCCCCTGAGGCCCCCGTGGCGGCCGAGCGGGTCCACCTCGTCATCCGGGGCCGCGTCCAGGGCGTCTGGTACCGGGCAAGCGCCGGGAAGGAGGCCCGCCGCCTGGGCCTCTCCGGCTGGGTGCGCAACCTTCCGGACGGCGCCGTCGAGCTCGCGGCCGAAGGCCCCTCCGGGGCCCTCGACGCCCTCATCGCCTGGTGCTGGAAGGGGCCGACCCTCGCCCGCGTGGACGACATCCAGATCGAGCGGGGAGAGGCGACGGGGGAGGCGGAGGGGTTCGAGGTGAGGTAGGGGCTCGGTGGATATGCCGCCGGCGAACCATTCAAGAACCTTCCGAATTCCGCTTACACCCCCGTGTAGCCCGTCCACTGGATCAGGTAGGAGGAGAGGATGCTGAGGTAGTTGGAGATGAGGAGAAGGCCCACGGCGAGGAGCATGGCGCTGCTGCCGAGCTCGATGGTGCGGAACCAGGCGCGGAAGCCCTGGTAGTAGCGGAAGAAGTAGCCCACCCCCAAGCCGCTCAGCAGGAAGGGGACGCCCAGCCCGAGGGAGTACGCGAGGAGGAGGAAGATGCCCGTCGCGGCCGTCTGCTGGGTGCCGGCGTAGAGGAGGATGCTCCCCAGGATGGGCCCCACGCAGGGGGTCCAGCCGGCGGCGAAGGTCACGCCGACGAGGAGGCTCCCGGCCCAGCCCGCGGGCTTGCTCCGGATGTGGAACCGCCGCTCCTGGGAGAGGGCGGGGAGGAAGACGGCCGCCAGCGCGTAGAGGGCCGCGGCCGAGGCCACCCCGCCCAGCGTCGGCGATCCCGCCCGGATGCCCGCCAGCCCGGCCAGGAGCAGCAGGCTGGCCAGCCCGCCCACGAGCCAGTCGGGGCGCTTGAGGAGGCTCTGCTGGAGCCTAAAGCCCACGGCGCGGTCCCCGACGTAGAGGCCGAACATGGTGATGAGGACGCCCCCCGCGATGCGGATGACGTTCTGGTAGTCGAAGAGGAGCCTCCCGATGTAGGAGAAGCTCGCGCCCAGCGCGACGAAGACGGCGGTGAAGCCGGCGATGAAGAAAAGCGAGTTGAGCATCACGGCCGACCGGATGCCGGGCGTGTGGCCGCGCGCCTGGATGTCCTCGTAGGTGAGGCCCGTGATGTACGAGAGATAGCTCGGGAAGAGGGGCAGCACGCAGGGGGAGAGGAAGCTCAGCAGCCCGGCCCCGAAGGCCAGCCCCAGGGAGACGCTTTCCGTCATGACGGCTCGTCCTGATTCCGGCGGCGGATCATTCGACCACCACCCGCGCGAAGGCGTTCCGCTCCGCGAGGGGGAGGCCCGTGACGAAGAAGTTGTAGGTCCCCGCGCGGGTGAAAGCGGTGCTGGCCGAGGCGCCCGGCCCGAACGCGGCGCTCACGTAGGTGCCGTCCGGCGCGAGGAAGAACAGCGTGGGCGACTGCGTGGACTTCAGGAGAGTCTCTCCCTCGTTGAAGATCACGGACGAGTAGCCCGGCGTCGCGTTGAACCAGATCACCGTGCTCCCCTTCTCGACGCGGACTTCGCGGGGGGTGATGCCGTCCCGGTCGATCCGCACCACGTGGAACTTCCCGAAGCCCGGGAGCTGGGCGTCCGCGGGCGGCCGCTCCGCCGGCGGGGGAGTTCGCGTGGCCGCCGGGGGCCTCAGGCTCGGGGAGCCCGAGCGCTCGGCGGCCAGGGCGGCGCCGCTCCAGGCGACGGCCGCGCACCATGCCAGAACAAGCAGCCCGCACCGTATATTCCCTCTCCGCGCCGTGCCCCTCTTCAAGACCCGGACTCCTTTCCAGCCCCGGCGGCGAAGGGGTCCCGCATCTCAATGGTGTCCTCCCGGCCCGGGCCGGTGGAGATGAGCCATATTCTGCGCCCGGCCAGGCGCTCCAGGGCCCCCAGGTAGTTCCGGGCGCCCTGGGGGAGGGCGTTCCAGTCCCGGCACCCGGAGGTCGCGCTCAGCCACCCGGGGAATTCCTCATAGACCGGCCTGCAGCGGTCGAGGATGCCCGTCTCGGCCGGGAAGGCGCCGAGCCGCTTCCCGTCCAGCTCATAGCCCACGCAGACCCGGATGGTCTTCTGGTTGTCGAGGATGTCGAGCTTGGTGATCACCAGGCCGTCCAGGCCGGTCACCTGGACGCAGTGCCGGGCCGCGACGGCGTCGAACCAGCCGCAGCGCCGGGGGCGGCCGGTGGTCGCCCCGAACTCGCCCCCCGCCGAGCGCAGGCGCTCGCCCTCCTCGCCGTGGATCTCGGACGGGAAGGGCCCCTGCCCCACCCGGGTGCAGTACACCTTCATCACCCCCAGGACGGCGGTCAGCTTCCCGTAGGGCAGGCCCAGCCCGCTCAAGGCCCCGCCCACCCCGGTGTTGCTCGAGGTGACGTAGGGGTAGGTGCCCATGTCGAGATCGAGGAGAACGCCCTGGGCGCCCTCGAGCAGGATGCGCTTCCCCTGCTCCAGCGCGGCGTGAATCTCGGTGTCGGTGTTCCGCACGTGGGGCGCCAGGATCTCGCGCACCCTCCGGCACACCTCCAGGTTGTAGCCCTCGTCGAGGGCCTGCGCCTCCTCCTTCGACAGCGGGATGTCGCCCAGGATGCGCCGCTTGAGGGCCAGGCTCACCCGGACGCGCTCGGTCAGCACCTTCTCGTCCAGCAGGTCCGAGACGCGCACCCCGAGGCGGGCGGCCTTGTCGGAGTACGCCGGGCCGATGCCCCGGCCGGTCGTCCCGATGCGGTTGACGCCGAGGAGGTCCTCCATGTGGGCGTCGAGCACCTTGTGGTAGGGCATGATGAGGTGGGCGCGCTTTCCCACCGCCAGGTTGTCGTTCACCTCGACGCCCTGCGACCGCAGGTACTGGATCTCCTCGACCAGGGCGAGCGGGTCCACCACCACGCCCGAGCCGATGATGCAGCGGACGTTGGGATGCAGGATCCCGGTCGGAACCAGGTGCAGGACGTACTGCTTCTCCCGCACGACCACCGTGTGGCCCGCGTTGGCGCCTCCCTGGTAGCGGGCCACGACGTCCGCGCGCTCGGCGAGCCAGTCGATGACCTTGCCCTTCCCCTCGTCGCCCCACTGGCCGCCGAGCACCGCCACCACGCTCATGAGCGCTCCTCTCGATCCCGCTCCCCGATGCGGGCCGCCAGCTCGGAGGCCTTGCACCGGTCCAGTTCCTTCCCCGAGGAATCCAGCAGCCGCACGCGGCCGGTCCGGGACTCCTGCGCGTCCACCACCACGCAGCGGTGGACCCCCGCGCGCCGGGCGTAGTCGAGCGAGGCGGCGAGGTCGCGGCGGATGATGTCCCGGGCCACGCGCCAGCCCCGCGCGCGCAAATCCCGGGCCAGGGTGACGCCGATGCGCTTCTCCTGGGTGAAATCGATCACCAGGAAGTCGGCCCCGCCCGGCTCGGAGCCGTTCAACGTCGCGATGCGCAGGAGCTGGTCCAGGTCCAGGGCGAAGCCCGTGCCGTGGCCGTCGGTCCCGTACAGGCCGAGGAGGCGATCATAGCGCCCCCCGCCGCAGATCGGATAGCCCGAACCCTCGACGAAGCCCTCGAAGATCACCCCGGTATAATAATCGAAATCCCGGAAATCGCTCAGATCCAGGAGCACCCGGTCGGCCAGCCCGTAGAAATCCAGCAGCCGGAGAACGCGCGCGAGCTCGCGGAGGGCGCGCCGGGAGGAGGCGTTCCGCACTCCCTTCGCCGCCCGGTCCAGAACCTCCTTCCCGCCGAATAGGGAGGGGAGATCGAGGAGCCGCCGGGCGTCCTCCCGCTTCCCCGGAAGGCCGCGCAGCAGGGCGTCGAGGCCCGCCGCGTCCCGGCGCGCGACGGCGTCGAGCACCTCGCGGCGGCGCGCTCCCTCGAGTCCCAGCGCGTCCAGGATGCCGCGCAGGTAGGCCGTGTGGCTCAGGGATATCCGGAAGTTCTCCACCCCGGCCGTCCGCAGGCACTCCACGGCGATGGCGATGGTCTCGGCGTCGGCCTCGAGCGAGATGAGGCCGATGAGCTCCACCCCGGCCTGCCAGAACTCCCGCTGCAGCAGCCCCGCCACGTGCGCGTGGCGGAAGACGTTGGTCATGTAGCACAGCCGGAGGGGGCGGGGCTGGTCGGCCAGGAGGGTGCCCGCCACCCGGGCGATTTGGGGCGTCATGTCGGCCCGGAGCGCCAGCAGCTCGCCCGACTCGCGATCCACCTGGCGGAAGGTTTCCGCGTCCCGGCCCTCCCCCGCCGGGCTCGGGACGTAGAACTCGAAGACCGGCGTGACGATCTCGCTGAAGCCCCACCGCCCGAAGACCGCGAGAAGCCGCTCCTCTAGGAGGCGCTTGCGCCGCGCCTGCTCGGGAAGGAACACCTTCGAGCCGGCCGGCATCGCCTTGTAGGCGAGGATGCGCTCGGTTCCCCGCAGGCTCTCGCCGGACCCGGACTTCTTATTAGAGGCGGACGAGTTTGGCGTCATAGATGTTGGGGATGGAGCGGATCTTCTCCATCACCTCGTCCGGGATGGGGTCATCGAGGGCGAGGACGGCCACGGCGCGCGCGCTCATCTTGGCGCGGCCGAGCTGCATCCCGGCGATGTTGATGTTGTGGCTGCCGAGGAGGGTGCCAATGACGCCGATCATGCCGGGGCGGTCCTCGTTGGTGAAGACGAGCTTGTAGCCCTCCGCCGTGACGTCCACGCTGAAATGGTCGATCTGCACGATGCGGGGCTCCTCCCCCACGATGGCGCCCCCGGCCGAGCGCTCCCCGTCGTCCGTCGCCGCCCGGAGCTCGATGAAGTTGGTGTACTTCTCCGTCTCGCTCCGGGTGGAGGACACCACCTCGATGCCCCGCTCCTTGGCGAGCAGCGGGCCGTTCACGAGGTTGACGCGGGCCCCGCTCAGGAACTTGCCCAGGAAGCCCTTGAGCGCGGACGCCGAGAGGGGCCCGATGGGCACCTCCAGCGCGCCGCCGTAGCTCACCTCGAGCCGCCGGACGCCCCCCTCCACCAACTGGGCGAGGAAATAGCCCAGCCGGTCCGCCAGCTGGAGGTAGGGGCCGATGCGCTCCAGCACGTCGGGCCCCAGCGCCGGGAGGTTGACCGCGTGGCGCACCACGCCCTTGGTGAGATAGGCCACCACCTGCTCCGCCGCGCTGATGGCCACATTCTCCTGCGCCTCGGCCGTGGAGGCGCCGAGGTGGGGCGTGCACACCACGTTCTCGCGCCCGACCAGCGGGTTGCCCGGATCGGGAGGCTCCTTCGTGTAAACGTCCATCGCCGCCCCCGCCACCTTGCCCGAATCGAGGGCCGCGGCGAGCGCCGCCTCGTCCACCAGCCCGCCCCGCGCGCAGTTGATGATGCGCACCCCCTTCTTCATCTGGGCGATCTCCTCCGTCCCGATGAGGCTCTCGGTCTCGGGGGATTTCGGCACGTGGAGGGTGACGTAGTCCGCCTGGGCGAGCACCTCGCCGAAGGACAGGAGCTTCACCCCGCGCTTGGCCGCGGCCTCCGAGGAAATGTAGGGGTCGTACGCGATCACGTTCATCCCGATGCCGCGCGCGAGCTGAGCCACGGTGGAACCGATGCGGCCCAGGCCCACCACCCCGAGCGTCTTGCCGTGGAGCTCGCTCCCGACGAAGCGGTTGCGCTCCCACTTGCCGCCCTTCACCGAGGAGACGGCGGCCGGGAGCTTCCTCGCCAGGGCGAACAGCAGGGCCACGGTGTGCTCGGCCGTGGTGATGACGTTCCCGTCCGGCGCGTTCACGACGAGGATGCCCTTCCGGCTGGCGCAGTCGAGGTCCACGTTGTCCACCCCGATGCCCGCCCGCGCCACCACCTTGAGCCGCTCGCCCGCCCCCAGCACCTCCGCGTCCACCTGGGTGGCGCTGCGGACGAGGAGCGCGTCCACCTCGGGCATGAGGCGGAGGAGCTCCCCGCGCGGGATGCCGGGCTTGTTGACGACCTCGAAGTCCGGCTGGGCGCGCAGGATATCCTCCGCCCGCGGGGAAAGCTGGTCCGAGATCAGGATCCGGCAGCTCTCGCTCATGACTGGAACGCCTTCTGCGCGGCGGCCACGCCGGCGCCCGGCTCCACGCGGCGGCCCAGGTCGGCCAGGACGCTCTCCAGCGCGCCCACGGCCGTCAGCATGTCGGATTCGTCCACGTAGCCCAGGTGGCCGATGCGGAAGATCTTGCCCGCGAGCTCCCCCTGCCCCCCGGCGATGGTGACGCCGTAGACGTCCTGCATCCGGCCGGGAATGGCCTTGCCGTTCACCCCCTCGGGAACCTTGATCGCGGTGACGCTCTCGCTGCGCAGGTCCTTGGGGAATATCTCGAGCCCCAGCGCCTCGGCGGCGGCCCGGGCGCCCGCCGCCAGCCTGGAGTGGCGCTTGAAGATGTCCGGGAGCCCCTCCGCCCGCATCATCTCCAGGGCCACCTTGAGGCCCACGATCAAGGAGATGGCGGGAGTCCAGGCCGTCGTGTTCTTGGCCTGCACCTTCCGCTCGATGCGCAGATCGAAATAATAGCGCGGGCTGCGGGACTTCGCCGCGGCCGCCCAGCCGCGCTCGCTCAGCCACAGGGTGGCGAGGCCGGGCGGGAGCATCATGGCCTTCTGGCTGCCGCTCACCAGCACGTCGATCCCCCATTCGGCCGGGCGGAGATCGTAGACCCCCAGGGCCGTGATGGCGTCCACGGCGAGGAGGGTGTCCGGGGCCTTCTTCCGGAGGAGCGCGCCCAGGGCCTGGACGTCGTGCTTGGCGCCCGTCGA